>CAVEWD010000077.1:0-4748 GCA_963619195.1 bacterium
ATATAGATTAAGATTAGTTCGATTCATATATTTAAAAAAATATTACTTGATTTTTTTTTAAAATCATGTGAAAATAAATTTGGGCATATTGCCACACTTCTTATAAACAAAGGAGAGTTGATTCATGCAAAAAATTGAAGATAAAACATTTCCAAGAACAGAAATTGAAGGCGTTTCTGTATCAAGAATGCTTATTGGTACCAACTGGCTTTTAGGCTGGAGCCACACAGGGGCTGCTGCAGATGCCATGATAAAGCACAGATATGATTGCGCAGAAAAAATGGCGCCTGTGCTCAAGGCTTACCTTGATGAGGGGGTAGATACCCTTATGGGCCCTGTCAGTGAGCAACCTGAGCTTATAAAGGCAATAAGACTTGCTGAAGAGGAATGTGAAAAGAAAATTATAATTGTGGATACTCCAATAATAAATGTGGGGGATTCTGACATCGACCGCAAGGAGGCCTTTGAACAATTTCAAAGAAGCCGTGACTGCGGAGCAACCTTCTCTTTGATTCACCATGCCAGCATTGAACAGCTTGTGAACAAGCATAAGGCCAGAATAGAAAGAATTGATGATTACACCAATATGATTCGTGATTTAGGCATGATTCCGGGGGCATCTGCTCATATGCCGGAGATTGTTATATATAGCGATGCAAACGGCTACGATATTCAAACCTACATACAAATTTATAACGCTCTAGGCTTCATGATGCAGGTTGAGGTAGAAACAGTGGCAAAAATAATTCATGCTGCTAAACATCCTGTGATGACAATAAAGCCAATGGCTGCAGGTCGCTGCACACCTTTTGTGGGCTTTAACTTCACATGGAATACCATTAGAGATTGTGATATGGTAACGGTTGGTGCTCACACGGAGCTTGAAGTGGCGGAGGACATTGAAATATCCCGCGCTGCTCTGGAAAGAAGACTCCCCGACATTGCAAGACGTTCAAGCCCAGATGTTCACCAGGCAGCTTTCGGAAATTTATAAACTGGATATTTAAATATTTATAGTTAAGGATGAACAAAACAGCAGAATCAAGTTATGGTTCTGCTGTTTTTAACTACTAAAATTTACGAATTATAAGTTGTATAGCCATTTATATCAGTCCCTGTACAATCAACACCACAAGCAAAATTGGGAGGATATAGGAAAGGTAGAATCTCATTTGTGAGGGAACCTTAATTCCTTCTCCCTTATTTGCTTCAAGCTGATAATTCTTAAAACCCCAACCAAACTTTGAGGTGCAGAATATTAAATAAATCAACGAGCCTATGGGCAATAAAAGGTTGCTTACAATAAAGTCCTCTAAGTCTAAAATGCTGCTTCCCTCACCCAGGGGTTGGAAAGCTGACCACACGTTGTAGCCTAAGGCACAAGGCACTGACCCTAATAGAATTATTATGCAGTTAATAAGTGCCGATTTTTTGCGGGACATTGGGAATATTTCACAGAAGCAGGACATTATATTTTCAAACACGGCAATAATTGTGGAAATTGCTGCGAAGAATAAGAACAGGAAGAAGAAGCTTCCAAAAATGCGTCCGCCCTTCATTGAAGCAAAAATATGCGGCAATGTGACAAAAATAAGTTTCGGCCCACTGTCTGGCTCAACACCGTATGAGAAGCAGGCAGGAAATATGATGAGTCCTGCGGTTATTGCTACAAATGTATCCAACACTGCAATGTTTATGGATTCACCTAAAAGGGATTTGCCTCCGTTTAGATAGCTGCCGAAAATAAGCATGGCACCAATTCCAAGGCTTAAGGTAAAGAAGGACTGGCTCATGGCCCCTGTGATTATATTAAGAAGTCCAACTTGTTTAATTTGGTCTAAATCCGGAACTAAGTAGAATTTAAGCCCTTCTTTGGCACCTGGCATGGTGAAGCTGTATATGGCAAGAAAAACCATGATGAGCATAAGGGCAATCATCATAACCTTTGTTATTCGCTCAACACCCTTTTGAAGCCCCAATGAGCAAATAAGAAAGCCCATTACTGTAACAATAGCCATAAATGTTAACTCAATTGAACTGGATGAAAGCATTTCACTGAATTTTTGAGTAACTGCCTCTCCCTCAAGTCCGCTGAAGTTACCAACAACGAAGCTGTAGAAATAATAAAGCATCCATCCTGCCACCACTGTGTAGAACATCATAAGGAGATAGTTGCCTATTAAAGCCACATAGCCGTGGATGTGCCATTTTTGTCCCTTCTTTTCCAGGGCAGGATATGCTCCTATTGTGCTTTTATGGCTTGCACGGCCTATTGCAAGCTCCATTGAAAGAATTGGTACTCCCATAATGGCGAGAAAGATAAGATAAATAACAACAAAAATGCCTCCGCCGTAATTTCCCACCATATATGGAAATTTCCAAACATTGCCAATGCCTATGGCGCAGCCTGCTGAAATTAATAAAAAGCCCAAACGTGAACGGAATGTTTCGCGTTCCATAATTTCATTTCCTCCATTTAGTAATTTTTTATGTGAGTAAAAAATACACATAAGATAAAAGGTTATCCTATGCTCAAAAATAATTATACCAAGCTGTTATTATACTCACATTAAGGGCAAAAACAATATAATTAACTTTTCATTTTAATAAAACACACCGAAAACAGACAACTTAGCGTTTTCGATGTGTTTATGTGTGTCATGAAATATTTATCTATGTAAATACTACTTAATTAATGATTTTAAAAGTCCGCTAACCAATTCTCCGGCAACTTCGCTGGTAGAACTCTTCTTGGTGCCTGAAATGGCTGATGCAACAAAGGAGCCTAAAAGTGATGAAAGGTCAGTGGATTCGCTGCTCTTGCTGCTTTTCTTCTTGCCGCTGGCCAAGAATGTGAGAAGAATTGGAGCCACCATGGCAGCAATCTTTGTAACTTGGTCTTTGTCAATTTTCACAGATTTTGCTAAAGTTGATACTGTGGAGGAAAGGTCATCGCCTAAAATATGTTTTAAAATTCCTTCGCCATCTTTAACATCTGCATTTTTTACCTCTTCTGCCACATCAAGCTTCTTGTTGCTGGCATGTTCCTCTAGGGCTTTGTCAAGGCTTTCAGCCCCTTCTTTGCTGGAGGCGTTCTTTGACATAGCGCTGATAAGTGTGGGGATTGCAGCAGAAACAACCTCGCTAACTTCCTCTGAAGACACTCCAACAGCTTCAGCCACGTTACTTAATGTTTTTTCGCTTAATACTTCGCCTAAAAGGCTTTCAATGATGTTTGCCATATTGTTTGTTTCTCCTGTATGTTTTTATTTATATTAAATCTAATTTTGTTCAGTTGTGCCTTCAGGAGGAGTTGCATCGGAAATAATTTCGTAGGTAAATTCCCTTGTTATGCTCTTATCCTCGGAGTAACTCACTGTGAAGGTTACTGAGGTGTTTTTCTCAACTCCTTGCTGAATTGTCACAATATTATTTGCAGATCCTGCTAATGCAGCATCGGAAACTGTTATTTTGATTCCATCCTCCACCGGGTGCGTTTTGATGGATTTTGTGTCGTTAAGCTGGTATTGATACACCACCTTAAATTGGAGCACATCTCCCGGGTTAAGGGTGTTTAGCGTGTAAGCATCATCTCCCTTATAAGCCACAATTTCCTTGTTTATTATTGTGATTTTTTGGTTTTCTAGCTTTTCAATTTCTTTTTTCACAGAGTTGCCCGCAAAGTGCTTCACCAAGAGTATGGCAGCTATTATAACCACAATAATTATAATAAGCTTAACCACTGCACTTAAAAGCTTTTTGGGGTTTTTAAGTCTGATCTTAGCCATTTTTTATCCCCTTTCTGTTTGTAAATGCTTATTCGTCGTAGTCTTCATCGTAATCGTCATCCATGAAGTCGAAATCGTCTTCATTTATAACAACGGGTTCAACGCTTCTTTCATTCATTTCCCTTGGATTTGCCAAATTTTCCTTAAGGGCTTTCATCATAAATGCGCAGGTGTCAATGCAAACACAATATTCATCGCTTACGGAATCGATTATAACCTTTCGGCTGTTTTTATTTAAGAACACATTTACCATTCCTGCATCTGGGCGGGTGAACTTTGTAAAACTGAAATCTCCAAGATCCCAAACATTAACAAACACATCGGCATGGTCGTAGGGTTCTTCGTAAACAATATTCTCAATGTTTTCCCCAAGGGCATTAACAGCAGTTTTTACCTCAATGTCATCCTCTCCGATTTTAACCACATTTATGCGGCCATCAAATTCGTTGTCTTGGTCATAAATCGCAAGAGCAAGAGATTTCACAACAGCATTTACCATAAGACTGTCATTTTCTCCCGAACATTCCTCCAAAAGCTCATCTAAAGGCATGCGATTAACTGTGAAGGATATTTCAATTGGCTGACATTTTTCTTCTTCTCCATGATGATGGTGTTCTTTGCAGCAGCACTCATCCTCATCATCTTCATCATAGAAATAATCCTCGTCTTCGCAGCAGTTGCATTCCTCTTCACTGTCTTCGCATTCGTCGTTAAAGGAAAGGCATTCACCTTCCTCTAAGGGGGCTTCGTCCTTACAGTTTTCTTCTTCAGCATCGTTTAAATCCATAGCTTCTTCAACTTCTTCTTGTGGCTCATCATTCATGTTGGCTTCAACATTTTCATCATTATTTCCATCAGCTACCACAAACAAACGGGCGAAATCTCGGTTTATGTTTTCTGCATCTTCTTTTGTGAATTCAGCTTCATTTTTTTGTGCTGGATAAACTTCCACCTCTATAT
>CAVEWD010000078.1:0-4726 GCA_963619195.1 bacterium
CGGTTACTCCGATTTGCTTTATAACCAAGGATGAGGCGGCATTGCCCACCAGGGCAGCTTCAGAATAGCTAAGGCCCTTGGTTAGAGAAACAAGAATTCCGGCGTTGCAGGCATCTCCTGCCCCCACCACATCTATTTCGCCGCTGACATGAAAGGCAGGCACCATATGGCAGCCTCCGTCGTAAATAAAGGCGCCCCGCTCCGCTGCGGTGACATAAACCGGGTGGCAGGTTATGGCGCTTAGCCTTTTTGCCCCCTCAAAAATGGCTTCAGTGTTCATATCCTCAGGGGACTTGCCTATGATTTTTGCAAGCTCCTTGTGGTTGCACTTGATTATCATGTTTCTGAATTTATCTATGAAGGCACGGGAGTCGGCATAAAAGATAATTTCCGGGTGTTCCTGGGCAATTTCCGCCAGCTCATCCCGCACATAGTCGGTGATGGCAGAGAAATTTTCCTCCACAAACTGGTCGCAGATTACAACGGCATCGGCTCCCCTTAGTTCCCTTCTTACATTTTCCACTAAAGACACCTGCACATCCACAGGGGTAAGGCTGAAATTTTTAAGGTCAAAGCGGTTCATTTCCGTGGCACGACCATCCTTACAGCGCATGGGCTTAATGTAGGTGCAGGTGGCTCGATCGGAGGTTACCACCATGGAGTCGGTGTCAGCACCTGCATTTTTAAGGCAGCGCATAAGTTCAAAGCCTTCGCCATCGTCCCCAACAATGCCAATGCAGCTAACCTTGGCTCCTAGCGCCAGAAGGTTGTTGGTTATGGTGCCGGCCGCTCCCGGAAAAACTCTTTTTTCCGTTACCTGATAGGCGGTAAGATCGGTTTCCACAGAGGGCTCGTCGCGGTTTGAGTCTACATAAAAATATTCATCCAGGCAGAAATCGCCCACCACCACAATTTTAGGGCGGGAGGGGGACATAAGACGGTCAATTATTGCTTGAGTGTTCATTTGTTTTCTCCGTTATCAAGGGCTATGGCAAATTTCGCCACAGAGGGCAGAGTTTGGTTATGAAGACCTTTAACATAATAGCTTACTCCGCCGTCGGCCACTGTTCTGGAAAGGATGGTTTTCCAGGGGCGGAAATAGTAGCGGGGGTCGGTTTTAGGAGGGGTGATATCATAGCCTTCATCGGGAAGGTCCTGCATGTCAAACACGGCGGTGGTGAAATGAGCAATTACCTTTCCCTCCTGATGCGCCACATTTCGAGCCATGGCAAGAGCCTTTAAATATACCTCAGGGCCTGCAACAGCAGAGCCAAAATCTAAAAACACGCCATTTTCAAGGTTTTGAATCATTTTAGCGTAAATAAGGAAGTCGCGGTAGCTGCCTTCGCCTAAAGCCGCGCCGCTGGTGTTTGGGTGCTCGTGGAGAATGTCGTTGCCAATGCCAATGTGCACCGTTACCGGCACATGAAGATGGTAGCCGTTGGCTAAAACGCTGTGTTCCTTAAAGGGAAGATTTTCTTCCCAGATGTAGCGGCCAATGGCTTCCCCTGCTCCGAGGCCGTCCTGAACACCTTCCTTGATGATTTCATTTAGATAGCCGGTTTCCTTCCAAAGACCGAACTGCCCCTCGCTGATGTAGCGGGCGACAGACTCACAGGTGTGGCCAATGAGGGAAAATTCGTAGTCATGAATGCTGCCGGCACCGTTGGTGGCAAAATGAGTTATGAGACCGCGCTTCATAAGCTCGATCATGTAGTCGGAATTGCCGGTGCGAATTACATGGGCACCATACATAAGGGTGGCGTTGGCTCCCTTTTGTTTTGCGTTAAATAAAGCCGCAGCAATGCTTCTTACCTTTTCATTATCCATGGGAGATGGAGAATCATCCACCGGAATGAGGGTTTTAATTAAATCAATGTCGTGAACCCTTTCATTAAGGGGCCTTATGTTAAGGCGGGATGTGTCGAACATTTCAAAGCTCATATTCTACCTCCAAATTAAATAATCCACAAGTCTCTGAGGTTGGCTGAAGTCAGCAATGACACAGTCTGCCCCGGCTGAAATTAAACGGTTTCTCTTCCAGGCATTTACCGAGGTGTCGGAGTCTGCCTCGTTGGTGGCCACAGCCACAGCATAGCCTCCCACTTTTTTGGTGAGCTCAATTTCCACATAGCCGTCGCCAAAACCGATTAAATCCTCCCCTTTAAAGCCCTTTTCGTTTATGAGAGCCTTTAGCACCTCCTCTTTGGAGCACTGGGTGGCTTTATCGTCGGTGGCACCATGAATGGAGGTGAAGCATTCATCTACACCTAAGAGCTTGGCTTCCCTTAAAACATCCACCTCATCGGTGCCGCTGGTGAGGTAGCAGTCAATTCCCCGCTCTCTTAAGGCCTTAACGGTTTCCAAAACTCCCTTTACCCTATATTGAGCAGGGTCGGCTCCAGCCTCAAGATTTTTGTAGCGCTGCTTAATTTCCTCGTTTAGACGACGAAGATATTCCGTTTTATAGCTTAAGGGCTCCTTTGGAGTGCCGCCATATTTCTTTATGGTTTCACAAAGCTGAATGCACTGGAAAATGGTTTGCTTTCCTGTGAGCTTATCCACAAATTCCATTACTTCGGCTCTGGAATCCTCCTCAGATGGGGCATTGGGGCAGGAGAGAACCTCCTGAGTGAAGTAGGAATACATTATATTCTGCCAACCCTCTCTTAAAAGACTCACGGTGCCATCAAAGTCAAAAATGGCATATTTAGGAGAAGGATTTTGTGGGTAGTGAATTTTTTCGATATCCCAGGTGGTTTTAAGCCTTTCGCTTAAGTGGCAAACCAGGGCATGGTTATAGATGAGGTGCAAGTCCTCCAGCTGCTGCATGGACTGAGTGGGGGCAATGAGGCAATAGTTGCAATATTTTTTCATTTCACCGCCATCTCTTCCTCCAAAGCCAATTACAATAAGCCCCATTTCCTTAGCGGTTTGACAGGCACGAACGATGTTTTGAGAGTTTCCGCTTCCGCTGAAAACAATGAGAAGATCTCCCCTTTTGGCAAGGCCCCTTAGAAGAATTTTATATATATCCTCGTAGCAAAAGTCGTTGGCAAGGCAAGTAACCAAGGCATTGGAGTCGTTTAAGCACACGGTTTTGAAGCCCTCGCGGCCATCAATGCGGCAGCCCTTGGTGAGATCGTTTATCATATGAGATGCAGTGGAAGCACTTCCACCATTGCCGGCGGTGAAGATTGTGGCACCTCTTTGTTTTGTGGCAATGATTTCATCTGCGATTTTTTCTAAAAGAGCAAAGTCTGTTTTCATGAGGCATTCGCAAACCTCTTTTGAATATGTTTTAAGATTAGGCGAACCTGCGTAACATTCCATTTTATTTTCCTCCATTTTAATTCAGTTAGAATATACCAAATTTTAGGTGTGATTTCAATGCATTTAACATTTAATATAACCGGGGGTAATAATGAAAAGCTACCACGCTGAATTGGCCGGTTAAATTGATGAATTTAAAAAAATGTGGTAGAATTAAACAAAGATTTTTAATTTGTAAAATTGTGCTCTTAACAAAGCCTGTTATGGAGGAGAAAATGTATATTGGCGCCATAGATATTGGAGGAAGCAAGACCGTGGTGGGGATTGTGAATGAAAAGGGAGATGTGGTTATTGCAAAGAAAATCCCCACACTGGCACAACCCCAGACACATTTTGAGAAAACCTCTGAGGTGTTAAGTGAATGTCTTAAGGAAAAGGAAATTCCAAAGAGCGAACTTTCGGGGCTTGGTGTGGTGCTGCCGGGAATGGTTTCTGAAGACACCTTGCTTTACGCTCCGGCGGTGAACTGGAGAGATGTGAATGTGGTGAGCTCCTACAGGGCTCTAACAGGAATAGAAAACGTGAAAACCCAGGGGGATGTGAACGCCTGCGGAGTGGCGGAGGCTTATTTTGGAGGCTTCAGCGACCTTTTGTGGGTTACAGTGAGCAACGGCATTGGCGGAGCCATTGTGGCAGGAGGAAAGCTCTATAAGGGCGCAAGGGATGTGGCAGGTGAAATTGGCCATGTGAAGGTGGAATATGAAAACCCAAGGGTTTGCAGCTGCGGGCAGCTGGGCTGCGCTGAGGCAATGGCCTCCGGAACAGGAATTGGGAAAATGGTGAAGGAGGCGGCCGATAAAAACCCGGAATATAAAGCTCTTTTTGAAAAGAAAAATCTTTTGCTTACCAGCGAGGGCTGCGCGGCCTTGGCAAGAGAGGGGGATGAAATTTCCCAGGGAATATTTAAAAAAGCAGGAATGTATTTAGGGCGAGCTCTGGCGGCGGCCTTAAACATATTAGACCCACAAAGGGTGTTTATTGGCGGAGGAGTTTCCCTTTCCCTGGATTTACTTTTGGAGGAGACTGAGAAAACAATTAAGGCAAACTGCGTGGAATTTTCGGCAAAAACTCCGATTGAAGCCACAAGACTGGGCTATTACGCGGCTCTTTTAGGGGCGGCTTCATTGATTTTAGCTCCGGAAATGTATGAATAGTGATGGTGAAAAATATCTAAAAAAGAAGAACACGGCGATGAGAGGCTGTGTTCTTTCTTTAAATGAAACAAGGACTTCATAATATTAAGCCATGGCGGGGCTTAATATCACAAATTTATTAAAAGCTTTATGGCAAGCTTCTAACCGAATTTAATTAGGTTCTATACTAAACATTGGGGTAAATAAAAAAGATAACAAAAAAAGGAAGCATATACGCTTATCTGCCTTAAAATAGAGTT
>CAVEWD010000079.1:0-4703 GCA_963619195.1 bacterium
CTCCTGCACAGCACGAGCTTGCTCCAATTTATACCACTACCAACATTGCCACCGACCATAATCAACTGACAATGGAAATAATGCAAAAGGTTGCTTTGCGCCATGACCTGGTGTGCCTACTTCATGAAAAGCCCTTCGCCGGAGTAAATGGCAGTGGCAAACACAACAACTGGTCCATAATGACTGATAAAGGAGTAAATTTACTCACTCCAGGAGAAACACCCCATGAAAATGCTCAGTTTCTCATTTTTCTATGCGCGGTTATACAAGCTGTGGATGACTATCAAGACCTTTTGCGAGTAGCTGTGGCAACGGCAGGCAACGATCATCGTTTGGGTGCAAACGAAGCACCTCCTGCCATTGTTTCCATCTTTTTAGGTGATGAACTAACGTCAGTTCTGGATGCAATTGAATACGACTCCCCTTACTTAGGCAAAGAGCAGAAATTAATGAAATTGGGAGTAGATGTGCTACCTAAGTTCCCTAAGGATTCCACTGATCGAAATAGAACATCCCCATTTGCTTTTACTGGAAATAAATTTGAATTTCGTATGTTAGGCTCCTCTAACAGCATTGCATGTGCAAATATTATGCTGAATGCAGCAGTGGCAGAGTCCCTTAGCGAATATTCCGATGTGCTTGAAGAGGCGAAAGACTTTGAAAAAACACTACATGAGCTGATTAGGAAAGTCATAAAAGAGCACAAGAGGATTATCTTTAACGGCAACGGGTATGATGAACATTGGGTATCTGAGGCAAAGGCACGCGGACTTTTAAATTTAAGAACAACTCCCGATGCCATGCAAACTTTTTTGGATGAAAAAAATATTAAAATGTTAACAAAGCATAAAGTGTTCACCGAAAGCGAAATTAAATCACGCTATGAAATACTTTTAGACAACTACTGCAAAACCGTCAACATTGAAGCACAAACCATGGTGGATATGTCGAGAAAAGAAATTCTTCCTGCAATTTGTGCAAATATTGGCGAATTAAGCGAAACACTGCTCAGATTAAATAAGATTGTGCCTGACATTGCTGCAGAATGCGAAAAATCAACATTACGCAAGCTTTCAGCCCTAGCAGACGAAATTGCATGGGCCACCGATTCCTTAGAAGAAGAAGTGTTTAACCTAAAAACTGTGAAGGATGTAACAAAAGCTTCTGAAATTATTCGTGACAATATTTTAAATAAAATGGCAGAATTAAGGGTGGTATGTGACGAAGCAGAAACCTTCACTGCAGAAAAATATTGGCCCTTCCCCACTTATGACAAGCTGTTGTTTGGTGTTAAATAAAAACATTATAATCTAAAATATAAAAGCATTGTAGCACTTATTGGCAACAATGCTTTTATTTATATACCCTGATAATCAAAGGATGGAATAAAGCTTTCTTCAGCACATTCTCCCTCCTGAATAAAGGCATTTTCAACACCTAAATCAACAGCAAAATCTATCAAAGCATTATATTCTTCGCTGGTTACACGTCGGTTAATTTCTGGATAGGCTTTAACATTTTCAAGGGGAGTATATTGGCTCATAATGCTCATATATATGCTGTGACCATAGGTGAAAAAAAGATATTTCAGCACATTTTTAGCATCATCAAGGCATCCTGGCAACAGCAAATGGCGAACTATGATACCCTTTTTCATAAGTCCACATTCATCAAAAACCGCAGTCGGACATTGCAAGAACATTTCCTTAAGAGCATCTTTTGCAACCTCTGGATAATCTGAAGCATTGGAATAACGCTTTGCGAGTTCAGAACTGAAATATTTAAAATCCGTAAGATATATATCAACCAAGCCTTTTAAGCTTGCAATAGCTTCTCTGGTTTCATAGCCGGATGTATTGTAAACAAAGGGCAAATTAAATCCCTTCTCTTTGGCCATTTTTATCGCTTGAGAAATTTGGACGGAATAGTGAGTGGGTGTAACTAAATTTATGTTATTCGCTCCCTTATTTTTTAATTCAAAGAAAATCTCACAAAGGCGCTCTATAGATATTTCCTTTCCAACAGTGCAATTTGCAATTTGATAATTTTGGCAATAAATACATCTTAAATTACACCCGCTAAAAAAAACCGTGCCTGAGCCACTATCTCCTGAAATGCAAGGCTCTTCCCAAAAGTGAAGAGCAGCTCTGGAGACAAGAATACCATCACCGCATACTCCACAATAGCCCTTTGCTTTATTTCGGTCAACCCCACATTTCCTGGGACATATCTCGCATTTTTCTTCCACAATTTACTTCCTTTATAATTAAACCTGTTATTAAGAAAAGCCCGCCTTGTGAATGCAAGGCAGGCTAAATTCAAATCATAATTAATTACATAAATAACGGCGCAAACACCAGTGAAACGATTGTCATAAGCTTAATAAGAATGTTAAGTGATGGTCCTGATGTATCTTTAAATGGATCACCTACAGTATCGCCTACAACAGCTGCCTTGTGAGCTGCACTTCCCTTTCCGCCATGAGCTCCGCCTTCGATATATTTCTTAGCGTTGTCCCAAGCGCCACCGGCATTTGACATTTTGATTGCCATAAGCACGCCTGTTACTAAAGCACCAGCTAAAAGTCCGCCAAGAGCTTCAGCACCTAAAACAGCGCCCATAACAAGCGGAACAACTACAGCTAAAAGGCCAGGAATAACCATTTCCTTAAGAGCTGCCTTTGTAGAAATAGCCACACAATTTGAATACTCAGGTTTGCCTGTGCCTTCCATAATGCCAGGAATTTCTCTAAACTGTCTTCTAACTTCCTCAATCATTTGGTTAGCCGCGTTACCAACAGCTTCCATTGTGAGAGCCGAGAAAACAAATGGCAGCATGCCGCCAATGAACATACCAACAACAACATTAGGATCGAGAATATCAATAGAATCAATACCTACAGCCTGAGCGTAGGAAACAAAAAGTGCAAGAGCGGTAAGAGCAGCAGAGCCAATAGCAAAGCCCTTTCCTATAGCTGCTGTGGTATTTCCAACACTATCAAGCTTATCAGTAATTTCACGAACACCCTCTGGAAGATCTGACATTTCAGCAATACCGCCGGCATTGTCAGCAATTGGGCCATAAGCATCAACAGCAATCGTCATGCCTGCAATTGAAAGCATGCCAACAGCTGATAAAGCAACACCATAGAGGTCTGCAAAGTGATAAGCAATTAAAACTGCAATGCAGATGAGAATAACTGGAATTGCTGTGGACTTCATACCAACTGCAAGACCTGAAATAATTGTCGTTGCAGAGCCTGTTTCAGACTGATCTGCAATCTTTTTAACATATTTGAATTTATCTGATGTGTAGATTTCTGTAATTTTACCAATGATAATGCCAACCACAAGACCTGCAATTATAGCAAAGAAGCACTCAACGCTTCCCATAAGCTTAATTGAAAGAATGTAGGAAGCAATTATAACAATAATACCACTAACGTATGTACCAAGGTTTAAAGCCTTACTTGGATCGCTTCCATCCTTGCCTTTAACAAAGAATGTGCCAATGATTGATGCTACAACTCCAATTGCAGAAAGAAGCATCGGGAACAAAACCGCATTTGAGTTATTTGCAATTGCACCAAGAGACATTGCTGAAATAATGGCACCAACATATGATTCGAAAAGGTCTGAGCCCATGCCTGCCACATCACCAACATTATCACCAACATTATCAGCAATAACTGCAGGATTTCTTGGGTCATCCTCAGGAATACCCGCTTCAACCTTACCAACAAGGTCAGCTCCCACATCTGCAGCCTTTGTGTAAATACCACCGCCAACACGGCCAAACAATGCAATAGAAGAAGCTCCAAGGCCAAATCCTGTGACGATATCCGCATCTTTAAATATCATATAAAGAACGCTTACGCCAATAATGCCAAGGCCAACAACACACATACCCATTACTGAGCCGCCACCAAAAGCTACAGCAAGAGCTCTTGGAAGACTTTCTCTTGCTTCGCTGGCTGTTCTAACATTTGCCTTTGTAGCAACACTCATTCCAAAGAAACCTGCTAATGTGGAGAATAAAGCACCCACAACAAAGCAAATTGCTGTTTTAACATTGATTAAAAAAGCAAGAAGTGCGAATAAAACAACCACAAAAATTACGATATATTTGTATTCGCTAGTGAGAAATGCCATTGCGCCCTCATGAATGTAGGATGCAATCTCTTTCATTCTGTCGTTACCTGCATCAACCTTGGAAATTTTTGATGCTGTAAACAGAGCAAATAAAAGCGCCACCACACCGATGGCTGGAACCAAGTAGATAAGTTTGTCCATTTTTAATTTTGTTACCTCCTGAAAAATTTATCTGAACAATGCTCCCATGATAAGTACAACGATCATGAATGCAACTCCAGAGCAAACCGTTATTCTTTTAAGAGTAGCTTGAAGGCCCACAGCACTGCCTTTTCCGAAAAGTCTTTCGTTTGTACCGCCGAAGGCACTGCTCATTCCGGAATCATTCCCTTCCTGAAGCAACACGCTAACGATAAGAATAAGACTCACAACAAGAGCCACTATAGATAATACCATTTGCATTTTTGTATCCTCCGTTATTTTTAACAGAAGAATTATATCACAAAAAAGGTGCGTGTCAAATGAATAAACCCATTTTTAGCTTTAAACATTAAAAAAGTTAATTCCCAAAGTAAGTTCCACAGTGGAAGTTGAGGTGGAAGTTAGTGTGGG
>CAVEWD010000080.1:0-4597 GCA_963619195.1 bacterium
CCCTTAGGACAAACATTTATGCAGGCACCGCAGGAGGTGCATTTTTCTGGGTCCACCTCAGCAACGCCCTTTTCATTGACTCTAATGGCGTCGAATTTGCAAACCTTAACGCAGGTGCCCATTCCCAAGCAACCGTTTTCGCAGGCCTTGTCGCCGCCCTGATAAGCTGCAGCCTGAACGCAGTCGTGCTCGCCATAATATTCAAATTTGTACTCACAGGTTTCCTTGCAGCCGTGGCAGCCCACATATGCAACCTGCTTTTCAACGTTTCCAACTTCTTTTCCGAGAATTGCAGCAATTTTAGCGGCAACTTCAGCTCCCCCCACGGGGCAGCCGTCCACAGGTGTTTCTCCAGCCACTATGGAAGCAGCCATAGCGTCGCACCCTGCTTTTCCGCATCCGCCGCAGTTGGCTCCCGGAAGAACTTCTCTAACTTCGCCGATTTTGGGGTCCTCCTCCACAGCGAAAACCTTGCTGGCCACGGTAAGGATTATGCCGAACAGAAGTCCTAAAACGCCCATTACCGCGCAAGCGATTAATATATTATTTAACATTTCTGAACTTCCTCCTTATATGAGTCCCGAGAATCCCAGGAATGCCACTGACATGAGGCCTGCCGAAACAAGGGCAATTGGGAAGCCCTGGAAAGGCTTAGCTATGTCTGACATTTCCAAACGTTCTCTTATTCCTGCGAATAAAACAATCGCCAAGGTAAAGCCTGCTGCTGAGCCTGCGCCGTTCACGATGGACTGCATGAGGTTGTAGCCGCTGTCGATATTTAAAATGGCAACACCCAGCACTGCGCAGTTGGTGGTGATAAGGGGCAGATAAACGCCCAAAGCCTGATAAAGGGAAGGGCTTATCTTTTTAATAACCATTTCCACAAACTGCACCAGAGCAGCTATAAGCAAAATGAAGGACAAGGTTTGAAGGTAACCAAGACCCAGCTTGTCGAGAACAAACACCTGAAGCAAATATGCTAAGGCGCTGGCAATTGTCATAACGAATATTACGGCAACGCCCATGCCTATGGCTGTGTCTACCTTTTTGGAAACTCCGAGGAAGGGGCAAATGCCCAGGAATCTGGCGGTGATGTAGTTGTTCACCAGAATTGAGCTGATGAGTATTTTAATAAATATGTTCATTAATTGTTACCTGCCTTCTCCTGAATTTTATTAAGTGTTCCAAGAATGAGCCCCAAAACAATGAATGCTCCCGGAGGAAGAATTATAAGAATCATTGGCTGATACCAGCTGCCTAACACCACATGTCCGAACACTGTGCCGGAACCGATAAGCTCTCTTATAATTCCCACAAAGGTAAGTGCCATTGTGTAGCCAAGGCCCATGCCCAAGCCATCTGCTGTGGCTAAAAGCACGTTGTTTTTGTTGGCGAAGGCTTCAGCTCTTCCCAAAATGATGCAGTTAACAACAATAAGCGGAATAAACACGCCCATTGACTCGTTAAGTGCAGGAAGGTAAGCCTGAAGCACCATCTGAACTATGGTAACAAAGGTTGCAATAACCACAACATAGCAAGGAATTCTCACTGTGTTGGGAATCACGTTTTTAAGAAGCGAAATAAATATGTTGGAGCACACCAGCACGAAGGTAACTGCCAGCCCCATTCCAATTCCGTTGCTGGCCTGGGTTGAAAGCGCCAGAGTGGAGCACATGCCCAGAAGAAGACGGAAAATTGGGTTTTCCTTAATTAAACCGTTGGTAAAGGTTTGCATAAATTTTTTCATTATTTGGCACCTCCAAGAATTTTGAAGGCAGCGCCTGCAGCGTTGACAGCTCTTGTAACAGCCTTAGAGGTTATTGTGGCGCTGGTTATAGCATCCACCTGAGACTCTGTTGCTGTTGCGTTTTTAATCACTTCAAGCTCTCCTGCGCTCTTGCCAACATATTGGCTAATCCAGCTGCCTTCGCCGTTTTCCGCGGCTTTAGCACCGAGGCCTGCTGTTTCTGAATGGCTGGTAACCTTAACTCCGGTGATAACACCATCATTGTCAATACCCACCATTATAACCACATCTCCGCCGTAGCCCTTAGCTGAGGCCTTGAAGATATATCCAGCATCTTCTGAGTTCTTTGTGGCTTTATAAATTGAAGAAATTTTCTCATCATCTAAGGTAAGCTGCGCCACCACATTTGCCACCTCTTCATCGGAGAGGGCCTCTGTGTCAACCTCCGGCATAACCTCCATTAATGCTTCAGCTTCGCTTTTAGCGTTGCTTTCGGCAATAACGTCTTTGGTAAGCTCATTGAAGTAAGCCAAAGCAGCTGTGGCAACAAGACAAATAACTAATAAAACAATAATTGGTTTATACTTATTCATTATTTTTTCACCACCCCGTACTTTTTAATTTTTGTGTATTTCTCAATAAGAGGTGATGCCACGTTCATAAGAAGAATTGCGAAGGAAACTCCCTCGGGATATGAACCGTAGAATCGAATTATGCAGGTTATAACACCGCAGCCAATTGCAAAAATAATTTGGCCAAGGGGTGTTGTGGGGCTTGTTACATAGTCGGTGGCCATGAAGATGGCGCCAAGCATAAGGCCGCCTGCACAAAGCTGATAAAGTGTTCCGTCAACTCCATTTCCTGCCAAAAGTGAGAACACAGCCACTGTGGCTATGAAAATCACAGGAATTCTGGGGCTTATAACCTTTTTAACCACCAGGAAGATTCCGCCTAAAATAAGGGCCGCTGCGCTGATTTCACCAATGCAGCCGTAAACTCCCGGAAAGCCTAAGAACATAGCTAAAAGGCTTGGAGCCTCCGCTGTGCCTGCGGTTACAAGGGGTGTAGCAGAGGTTACTGCATCGGATGATGGAATAAAGGCTATGCCGCTCATTAAAGCTGGCCATGAAACCATAAGGATTGCTCTTGCAGCCAATGCCGGGTTCATGAAGTTGTTTCCAAGTCCGCCGTAAAGCTGCTTAACCAAAGCAATGGCTATAATTGAACCGATGAGTGCCATCCACCAGGGAGCGTTTATAGGCAGGTTCAGAGCCAGAAGAAGGCCTGTTACCACTGCGGAAAGGTCCGAGATGGTGTTTTGCTTCTTAAGAAGCTTTTCAATAACATACTCAGTTAAAACCGCGCCGCCTACGCAAACTGCCATAAGCACGAAAGCATAAAGCCCATAAACGTAAACTGCCACTGCGCACGCCGGAAGAAGAGCGATTATAACATAAAGCATTATCTTTTGTGTCGTCAAGGCTGAGCGAATGTGAGGCGATGACGATACTGTCAATTTGTTTTCATTCATAATAACTATCCTCTCTTCTTTCTGAGGGCCTGAACTTCGCGTTTAGCCACTCTTATTTCAGCCACCAATGGTCTCTTTGCAGGGCATGTGAAGGCGCATGAGCCGCATTCTATGCAGTCCAGCACATCATATTCCTCGCATTTTTCGAAAAGTCTCTTTTCGCTGTAGGAGCCAAGGTAAAGGGGCATTAAGCCCATTGGGCACACTTCGGTGCATTTGCCGCAGCGAATGCAGTTTGAAGGTGCTGGAATATACGCGTCCTTAGCATTAAGGCACAGTATACCGCTGGTGCCTTTTCCTGCAGGAACATTAAGGTCGTAAATTGCAGGGCCCATCATAGGTCCGCCCATTATAACCTTTGCAATGTCATCTGTTAAGCCGCCGCAGTAATCCACCATTTCCTTAACTGTGGTGCCAAGCCTGAATTTAAGAACCTTAGGCTCTTTAATTCCGCTGCCTGTAACTGTGGCAATTCTTTCGTAAACCGGCTTGCCCTCTGTCACTGCTTCATAAATTGCAGCTGAGGTGCCTGCGTTCACAACTATGCAGCCTGCGTTTGCAGGAAGTGCTCCAGAGGGAACCTCACGTCCTGTAATGGCTGTAATGAGCTGTTTTTCACCGCCTTGGGGGTATTTTGTTTCCAACTCATATATAATGATGCTATCGTCATTTAAGGCCTTCACTGCCTCAATAGCATCGGGTTTGTTGTTTTCAATGCCAATATAACCCTTATCAAGGCCAAGGATCTTCATTAATATATGAAGACCTCCGATAACTTTATCGGCATTTTCTCTCATTAGAGCATGGTCGCTGGTGAGGTAGGGTTCACATTCAGCACCATTAATAATAATATGGTCAACTGTGGCATCCTTCGGGGGAATGAGCTTCACAGCTGTTGGGAAGGTAGCTCCGCCAAATCCCACTAAGCCCATATCGGTAATTACGGCTAAAAGCTCCTCCGCGCTTAAATCTGCGGGGTTTCTTTCTGCCTTGTTTTCGCCGCGATCATCCTTGAAGTCATTTTCAATGACCACACACATGTCTTTTCTTCCGCCTGAAGTAAGGCGCGGTTCCACAGCGGTTACATTTCCGGAAACACTTGCGTGTATATTTGCGGAAACGAATCCACCGGCTTTACCCACCAGCTGCCCAAGATACACATAGTCGCCAACATTCACGCAAGGCACTGCGGGAGCACCAAGCTGCATGTTCATTGGCAGCACTACTTCTTTAGGAGCAGGCATAACTTCGATTGGAAGCTTTTCGGTAAATTGTTTGTTGTAAGGGGGATGAATCCCTTTTTTAAACGTACCCTTTCT
>CAVEWD010000081.1:0-4586 GCA_963619195.1 bacterium
CCCACACTAACTTCCACCTCAACTTCCACTGTGGAACTTACTTTGGGAATTAACTTTTATTTAAAATTAAATGCAAGTTGCATCATATATAGCTTGCACTTTCAGCTTTTTCAGTTATAATATTATATATTGCATGGCTTTTGTGCCATGGCAGATATTTTTAACCACCTTATGGGTAATGGAGGTACGGATATATGAGATATATGAAAAAAGCAATATCAACGTTGCTTTGCCTTTGTTTAATTTTAGCACTGCTGCCCACTGCGGCAGTGGCAGAAAGCAGTTATGCCATACAACTGGGTTATGATGGCATAAAAAGTGGAAACGTTGTATATTTCGGAGAATATCAAAATACATATCAGGTACCCTGGGTGGTGATTGAAGATGTCATTCCAGCACCAAGCGACGGCACAACAAATTATATATCACTGCTTTCAAAATATTGTATAGGCTCAACCGCATACAGAACCGATGCCGGCTACTACGCATGGGATGCCAACGGCAACGCAAGCGATAGCCTCTTAAAAGCCAAAATGGATGGTATGTATAATAAAGAAGGCGAAACGCTTTTTACAGCTCTGGAGCAAAGCTGCGTTGCAGCAACTGATGTGGAAATTGTGGTGAACTCTGATGCGGTCTCAACACAAGATTATAAAAAACAAACCCTCACGGGTGCGCGACTGTTTCCTTTATCTCAAGCAGAAGGTCATAAACTTGATAACGATTTAAAAAAAGCCGCATGGATAAGTGACACCTCAACTTATTCACTCTATTATTTGCGAGACTCGCGAAATAGCACAGCTTATAGGTGTACAGATCCAAATGGCTGGCCCGACACATCTAGTACTGATTTTAAAGGTAAAACACAAACCCGCCCTGCATTTAACCTTGATTTATCAAAGGTGTTATTCATATCAGATGCGTCTAACGGCAAAACCAACCAAGATGGAACTCTCGCAGCGGTTTCCTCCAGTTCTTCCTCCACATACAAGCTCACCCTTTATGATTCATCCAGAAGCTCCTTCAGTGCTTTAGCGGACGATGGTTTAAACCAAGTTGAAGGTTATTCAAGCTGGAATGTGACCATAACCTATTCCGGAGTTAAAACCGGCACAAATGAATATATCTCCGCCATGCTGGTAAACAGTTCCGGAGAGGTTATTTATTACGGCAGACTTAAAAATCTGGCCAACAGCTCAGATGCTGTTGGCACCCTCGACATTGCAATGCCGACAGGCCTTGTGGGTGAATATACCTTAAAGGTGTTTAACGAGCAATATAACAAAGATAATAAAACCGATTATTCCAGCGCGTTTGTGGATATACCCCTCAATATATACGGCAGTGGAATGACTCTTGAACAATCAGTTTTTGAAATTTATACAAGCAAAATCGTGCTGGGCGGCAAAGAGTGGTGGGTGGTTGGAAACTCCACCAAGGGTGTTTATTCTAAAGACAATCACCTGACACTATATGGAGCAAATGCCGATTTTGGCAGTTCATATTTCAGAGCTTCAGGCAGTGCGGAAGACGGCAAATCTCAGGAATATGGCGGAGGCTATTATGCCAAAAACCCTGATGGTTTAGCTGCATGGGAAAAACCGAGCGAGTATGCCGGAAGCAACCTTGAGCAGTCGATGGTCAGCCTTACCGGCAGCCTTTTCTCAACCCAGGAGCAGGAGGCCATCACCGCACGCAGCTTTAGCGCCAAGGAAACGGGGCAGGCAATCAGCGACAAGCTGTGGGCAATGTCCACAGGTGAGATAAATACAATATTCAAAGATTTAGAGACATCTTCGAAAAAAACGATTTTGGGGAGCGGATATGGCTATGATTATTATATGCGCAACGCCCAAAGCGACCAAAAGGTCTATAAGGCTACATACCTTAATGCTAGCTACATTACCAATCATTGGGATAGAACTGCCTGTTATGTCAATACGGCTGTAGGGTCAGGAAACGTTCGCCCAGCATTGAGCTTAAACCTTAATAATGTGCTGTTTTCCTGCGCGGCTGTGGGCAGCAAAACTGGAAATGGAGCCTTGATAAAGCAAACGGAGAATGCGTCCTCTGTGCGCAAACTCACCCTTTATGATTCAGCCAGAAGCGGATTTAGCGCCTCAGCAAGCGGGGCAACGCAACCCGTCGGATATTCAAGCTGGAATGTAACTATAACCTATTCCGGCGCCAAAACCGGCACAAACGAATATCTCTCTGCCATGCTGGTGGATAACTCCGGGCACATTATGTATTACGGCAGGCTTAAAAATCTAACAGAAGAGAGCAATTCCTCCGGAGAAATTAGCGTTGCAATCCCAACCGGGCTTGCAGGAGCAAGCTACACCCTCAAGGTGTTTAACGAGCAATATAACGGAGATAATAAAACCGATTATTCCAGCGCGTTTGTGGATATAAATCTCACCGTAAGTGTGCCAGAATACGCTTTGAGCGTAGTACTTGGCGGCGGAAACGGCAGCACCACCGGCGGGAATTATGCCCAGGGAAAGGGAGTCAGCATAGATGCAGGAACAAGAACCGGCTATGTTTTTGCCGGCTGGAGCAGCTCCAACGGCGGAGTGTTTGCAGATTCCTCCAAGGCTGCCACAACCTTTGTGATGCCGGGTGCAGCCACCACCATCACAGCAAGCTGGAATGAGTGCGATCACGAAGGAAACACAAATTCCCCCACCTGCACCGAAGGCACAACCTGCTCTATTTGCGGGGCAACAATTGCAAAGCTCGGCCATGAGTGGAGCACCGATGTGACCTATGATTGGACAGGCTTAACCACCTGCACCGCCAAAAGGGTTTGCCAGCGAAACAGCGAGCACTCTGAAACCGCCACAGCAGCCATAACCAGCGATGTAACTACCCCCGCCACCTGCGAAAATGATGGAGTAAGAACCTACACTGCCACCTTCAGCGAAAATTGGGCGAAAAATCAAGAAAAAACAGAGACTATTGAAAAGCTGGGGCACTCCCTTAAATGGGCGAGCGGAAACGGGCAGTATTGGCAAGAATGTGAGAGGAATGGCTGCAGTTATAGGACCGAAGGAAAGGTTATGCCTCAAATCACGATAACCGGGGCAGATAAGGTGTGCAAAGGGCAGGGTTATGCCTTCACGTTCACCCTTGGAGAAGGATTATCTAATCTTTCTGCAACATACGGTTTTTCAACAAGTGCAAATATAACCAACATCACAAAGGATGAAGGCAATTACAAAACAACCCTCAGCGCAGCGGATATCAGTGCCATGAACACTCTCAATGAAAAAACGCTCACAATTACCATATGCGCAGAAACAGAGGACGGCTACACCGTTAAAGAAATTAAAGAGGTGGAATTTGTGGTGGGGCATTCCTACAATGAAGCAACCTGCAAAGGCCCCAAAATCTGCCAGATTTGTGAAAATGAGGAAGGGGAAATCGACCCTGCTAACCACACAAACCTCCAGCATTTTGCGGCTAAGGCAGCCACATCCAAAAGCGATGGCAACATAGAATATTGGTATTGCGACGGCTGCGGCAAATATTACAGCAGCCAAAAAGCCGTGGACGAGTGCGAAATAGAAAAAGAAGATACTGTTATACCAAAATCAGCCTATGGCCCCGAAACCGGAGATAGCACCCACATTGTGCTTTGGCTTCACGCCTTCATATTAAGCGCAGGCCTACTCACAATGGTGGTCATAAATAGAAAAAAGAAGTTTAATAGATAAATTAGCTCAATGTTAATGGTTGGGGCAAACCCATAAAATAAAGCTACATAGCAAAAGCGGGACATATCTTGCTTTTGCTATGTAAAATAGGCGAACCAATTAAGCTATTTTCCATAATAGCAAGTGGATATATTGCGCATATGGTTGTTATAGCTATATTGGTATAATTTATAAATGAAACAACCATATTTAAACAAAAAAATATTTAAATCCCTTGCAAATTGCGGTTGAATATAGTAATATATGAATGTTGTTATGGTCCATTAGCTCAGTTGGTAGAGCACCTGACTCTTAATCAGGGTGTCCAGGGTTCGAGCCCCTGATGGATCACCATTTTTTTATTAAAAATTACTCCTGCACATTAATGCAGGAGCTTTTTATTAGCTTGTTTTCACGGCTTTATTCCCACTGCTCTTTGGGAATATTCCGCCTTTATATTCTCAGCAGAAAAATTATTCAGCCTGTTTATTATTTCCTCAACGATTTTTGCGGCTAAAACATTCCCATCAACGTTTCTAGCGCCATTTTCCTCCAGAGATGTTACAACCCCCACCAACTCATTTGGGCATATTGGCTTTTCCACATTTATTCCAATTCCTATCACCACAGGGCCCATTTCCCCGCCCTCAAAGCTGGCTTCAGTTAAAATGCCGCAAAGTTTTTTACCCTTGATTAAAAGGTCGTTCACATATTTAAGGGTGCAATCTATTTTGCAAACCTCTTTAATTGAATCTCCCACAGCCATTCCCGAAAGCAAAGTTATTAAGGAAAGCTCTTCTGGAGCAATTTTGGGTTTAACAGCTAAGCTCATATATATGCCGCCTCTTGGGGAAAAAAAGCTTCTGTTTTTTTGTCCCCTGCCGCAGG
>CAVEWD010000082.1:0-4565 GCA_963619195.1 bacterium
AAAAATAAAAAAGGGCCATGGCCCTTTTTTTGTTGCACGCATAAAAGAAGTAAGCTATAAATTCATCCCCGGGGTTGCCCATGTGATGAAACAGGGCGATGACATTGCCATTTTTGCCTGCGGCATTATGGTTTCTGAGGCTCTAAAGGCAGCAGAGGAACTGCAAAAGCAGGGCATTAGCGCCTCCGTGGTAAATGTGAGCACCATTAAGCCCTTAGATAAAGCCACAATTCTCTTGCAGGCCAAGGGCAAAAAAGCTGTGGTAACAGCTGAGGAGCACTCCGTTATGGGCGGGCTTAACAGCGTGGTTTGCCAAACTCTGGCTGAAGGCGGCTGCCCGGTTAAGGTTAGCCATGTGGCCATTGAGGACACCTTCGGAGAAAGCGGCCCCGCAGAGGAGCTTTTGCAAAAATACTCTCTAAACTGTGAGGGCATTGTGAAAAAGGCTCTGGAGGCTTTAAAATAAACCAAAAATAAAAAAGGGCCATGGCCCTTTTTTTGTTGCACGCATAAAAGAAGTAAGCAGCAAAGCTAAGCCTGCCCCTGCATTGCCCGAATAATATCCTCGGCGGCATTTTTGTTTATGTGCTGGCGCTGTTTTTCCACCATTTGGGCGGCCTTTTGCTTATCCGAAAGAAGAGATGCTCCCAAATTTGCAATGTCCTTTGGCTTTGAGGAGCTCTCCGACATTCCCAGAAGTGAAAAAAATTCCACATTTTCCTCCTCCCAGCCGGGAATGGGCTTGCTTAAAATAAGGGGAATTTCCTTCACCGCCGCCTCTGTTACGGAAAGCCCTCCGGGTTTTGTAATGAGAATGTCGCTGGCGTCCATGTAGACATCCACCTTTTGGGTGTAGGAGAGTGCAATCACCTGGCCCCCTTTGCCATACCTCTCCTCAAGGCGCCCAATCAGCTTTTCATTTCGTCCGCAAAGCACCACAATGTGGGCGCTTTCATCAAGCTTGGATACAAGGCACTTAATTACGCTTAGCACATTTCCAAAGCCAAAGCTGCCGCACATAATTAAAACAATGTCTCCCTCCCCCGGCAGGTTGAGCATTTTGCGAGCCTCATCCTTAGGGGTTTTTAGGGCAAATTTTTCCGCCACAGGAATTCCCGTGGCAATCACCTTTGCCCCAGGCACTGCTCTTTCATAAATTGGGTTTAAATATTCATGGGGAGAAAAATAAAAGTCCAGATTAGTGTCGGAAAGAAACTGCAGCATGGTGTAGTCGGTAATTAAAAGCCCTGCCTTAAGGTTTGGCATAAATTCCTTTTTAATGTAGGTTAGGGCCTCCCCTGCCATAATGTGGGTTCCAATCACGCAATCAAAGCCGTTTTCCTCAATGAAGGTGTGAATCCACTTTGCCGGGTGCTTCATGGCGGAATAAAGCATGGAGCGGTAGCCGGTTAGAATGTCAATTTCCGTGGTCACATCCGCCACAGCGCTGCCCACCCCTAAAAGACGCGGGGAATAAATGGCCATGTTGGAATAAATTTTTGATAGGGCGTGGGAGGTTTGGGGGGAAACAAACATTAAGGTGTCTATCATCACAGCGGTGTGCCCCATCTGCTGAGCCCTTTGCATTATTGCCCTTGAGGCGGTGTTGTGGCCTCCTCCCATATTGGCTGAAAGAATAAGAATTTTCATTTTAGCCTCTCTTAGCTTCATTTTTTTTTCAAATTGCCGTAGCCTTAATTTAATTTATTATAGCATAAATTGCGCTCTTTGGCCTAATTTAATCTATCTGTAATAAACAAAGGGCAAATGAAGAATATATCCCCCGGGGGTGCAATACAGGGGGATATGTGGTATAATTTTAAATAATAAACAGCGCGTGAAAACCCCGCATAAGGGCATAAAAGAAATAAAGCAAAAGCTTTTTAAAAATAAAGGAAAATCACATGAGAAGTATGACAGGCT
Organism: bacterium; assembly: GCA_963619195.1. GTDB lineage: Bacteria > Bacillota > Clostridia > Eubacteriales > Anaerofustaceae > RUG14186. Next base: position 1,924 of record CAVEWD010000082.1, read on the forward strand.
TTGGTATGGGCGAATACATATCAGAAAACGAATCAATCACGGTGGAAATAAAAACTGTGAACCACCGCTACAAAGACCTTTCTCTGCGTCTGCCCCAAAGGCTCTCTGTTTTGGAGGACAAAATCAGAAAGTACACAGGCGAGAGGGTAAACCGGGGGCACATTGAAATCAGCGCGAAATATAATAAATATTGCTCTGAAAATGTTACCCTGCACTACGACGCCGCTCTGGCAGCAGCCTATAAGGAAGTGCTGGAAAAAATTTCAAGGGATTTCCCCACCCTGCCCACAAAGGTGGACATAGCCGAAATTGCCCACTACCCAAATGTGGTAATTGCCCAAAGCGTAAGCGAAGACATAGAAAGCCTCTGGGAGAAATTTAAAATTGCCCTGGCCTCTGCCCTTGATATGCTAAGCGCCTCCCGCGACGCCGAGGGAGAAAGCCTTCTTAAGGACTTTTTCGCCCGCATAGATTTAGTGGAGGAAATGGTTACAAAAATTCAGGGGCAAAGCGAAGGCCTTGCTAAGCAATATTATGAAACTCTAAAGAAAAATGCCGCAGAATACACCCAAAGCCCCCTAAATGAGGAAAGACTCTACACGGAGCTGGCCGTTTATGCCGACAGAGTCAACATCACCGAGGAGCTGGTGAGGCTAAAAAACCACATTTCAAATTTTAGAAAAACCCTCAGCATCTCCGAGCCTGTGGGGAAAAAGCTGGATTTCACCCTGCAGGAAATAAACAGAGAGGTGAACACCATTGCCTCAAAGTCCAACAGCTTTGAAATAAGCAGCCTTGTGATTGACATTAAGGCGGAGCTGGAGAAAATGCGTGAACAGGTGCAGAATATAGAGTAGGAGAAAAAAATGGGAAGAATTTTTGTGCTCAGCGGCCCCAGCGGCTGCGGAAAAAGCACCCTTTGCAAAAATTTAATCAAAAACGACGAACGCCTCAGATTTTCCGTTTCCGCCACCACCCGAGCCCCTCGCCCGGGAGATGTGGACGGGGTGGACTATTTTTTCTTCTCCCCTAAGGAATTTGAGCAGATGCTCTCCCAGGGAGCCTTTTATGAGCACGCCACGGTTCATGGCAACAGCTACGGCACCCTGGTGGAATATACCGACGAGCTCACCCAGGCAGGCTATGATGTGATTTTAGACATTGACGTAAACGGAGCCATGCAGGTGAGGGCAAAAAACCCCAAGGCAGTTTTGATTTTCATTATGCCCCCCTCCTTTGAGGAATTGGAGCGCCGCCTTGAGGGAAGACACACGGAAAATGCCGCCTCCCTTGAATTAAGGCTGAAAAACGCAGCGGAGGAGGCCTCCCACCGCTTTGAATATGATTATATAATTGTGAATGAAAAGCTGGACGAAGCCTACACCCAGCTCAAAAACATAATTTTAAAATACAGAGAAAATGACAAAGAAAATTGTTAGAAAAAAAACCGCGCCCCCAAGGCGAAAAATCAGAATTGTGAGAAAAAAGCGCAGAAAAATAGGCTTTTTTAAAAAGCTTGGAATTGCCTTTGTGGTGGCTTTAATTGTTGCTGCCTCCTTGGGGGTTTGTTTTGGTGTGAATACCATAAAAAAAGTGAATGCCTCCCTCGACAAAATTACGCGGGGAGAATGCCCCCAAAGCCGACAGGAGCTTAATATTTCCGATGAAGCCGCCTCCCTATGCGAATATGGCATAACCAATATTGCCCTTTTCGGAAGAGATGTGGACGAAGAAGGCGAGGGCATTCAGCGAAGCGACACCATTTTAATTCTCTCGGTGGGCGGGGAAAATTCCCCGGCAAAGCTGGTGAGCATTCAAAGCGACACCTATGTGAAAATTCCAGGCCACGACCCCAATAAAATAAACATGAGCTACTTCCACGGAGGCGCCCCACTGGCAATTTCCACCCTGAACGCCAATTTTGATATGGATATTTCAAAATATGTCAGCGTGGATATGCAGGCCTTGGTGGATGTGGTGGACTCCCTGGGAGGAGTGGCTCTTAACATAACCGAAGAAGAAATCAGCGAAATGAACGCCTTCATAAACGAAACCAACTACATCCTGGGAGGAGAGCCTTCAGCCTTCATTGAAAATGCCGGCCTTCAGCTTTGCGACGGGCGTCAGGCCTTGGTTTACGCCAGAATTCGTGAGCTGGGCAATTCCGACTTCGACCGCACTGCCCGCCAAAGGCTGCTTTTATCGGCAATTTTTAATAAGGTGAAGGAAAATTTAAGCGTAAAGCTCATTTTAAACATGCTGGATTCCGTCTCAGAGCACATTGAAACCAACCTCACCAACGAGCAAATGGTTGAGCTTTGCTATAAAATTTTAAAATCGGGCTCAATCCAAACCCACTCTCTGTGCGATGAGCGCTATATTTCCTCCTGCAATTTAACAGACTCAGGCATGCAGGTTTTGGTGCCGGACACCCTGGAGGAGATGGCCGAGGCCCTTCACACCATAATTTACGGGGAAGAAATTGCCTACACCCCCTCCGCCCAGCTGGAGGAATTCTCCCAAATTGTGAAGGACGAGCTTTGGGATGAGGAGTTTGAAAAAATTTATACAGGCACAACGTTTTAGGTAAGCTATAAAAGGAGAAAAATGTGAACAAATATTCACCCATTGGAGTTATAGAC
>CAVEWD010000083.1:0-4548 GCA_963619195.1 bacterium
AATAAAATCACTATAAAAAACATTAAATAAACTCACGAGCAACGGCGCTTTCAAAGTCAAAGCCACGGTTAGTAAGAGCATAGCCGCATTGAGTTTTTAAAATTAAGCCTTCAGTGATTAAAAACTCAATCTCCTTTTTAAATTTCTCTTCAAAGCCAACTTCAAAGCGCTCATAAAAATCCCGAAGGTTTATTCCTGAAGCTTTTCTGAAGGAGAGCATGATGTAATCCCCCATAAGCTCCCGAGAGCTTTCGCTGATTTCGGAAACAACCTGTCGGTTTTCATAAACTCCTTTTATATATTTTTTTATATCGGGGTTATTTACAAACCTTTTATTTCCCACAAAGCTGTGGGAGGCTGCTCCAAAGCCTAAATAGTCGCAAAAGCTCCAGCAGTTCAGATTGTGACGGCATTCAAAGCCGGGATGGGCAAAATTTGAAATTTCATAACGCTCAAAGCCGCCAGCTGAAAGCTCCTGGCAAATCAAATGATACATGGCGCGGTCTAAATCGTCGTCCTGAGAAAACTCCCCGGATTTATATTTTTTATAAATTGGGGTGTTCTCCTCCAAAATAAGGCTATAGGCAGAAATATGGGTGGCAGTGCTTTCCTTGGCAAAATCGACTGCAGCCTTCACATCCTCAAGGGTTTGGGTGGGAAGAGAAAACATCAGATCTAAATTAAAATTATTAATTCCGCTTTTTTTTATAAGCTCCACCGCCTCAATGGTTTGAGAGTGGGTGTGGATTCTGCCGATTTTTTTCAGAATTTCATCATTTGCCGACTGCATTCCCATGCTTATGCGGTTTATTCCGCTTTCTTTGTAAGAAGAAAGCTTTTCATAGCTAACCACCCCGGGATTTATTTCCAGGGAAATTTCACACTCTGCCCTAAGGGAGTAGAAATTATTTAAGCGCTCCAGCACACCGGCTATATATTTTTCATTAACATAGCCAGGGGTGCCGCCGCCGAAATATATGCTGGAAATTTCATCGGGAATTTGATACTGCTCAATTTCAAAATAAAGCGCCTTAAAATATTCTTCGATTAAATCCTCGCTTTTTTCATAGGAAACAAAGTCGCAATAGGAGCATTTTGACTTACAGAAGGGCACATGAATATAGATTGATAATTCATTATTCATCCAGCTTTAACACCGCCATGAAAGCCTCCTGAGGAATGGAAACCTTGCCGATTTGCCTCATGCGCTTTTTGCCTTCCTTTTGCTTTTCCAAAAGCTTTTTCTTTCTGGAGATATCTCCGCCGTAGCACTTTGAGATAACATCCTTTCTTAGGGCCCGCACAGTTTCTCTGGCAATTATTTTTCCGCCAATGGCCGCCTGAATGGGAATTTCAAACATATGCTTAGGAATTTCATCCTTAAGCTTTTGAGCAAGGAGCCTTGCCCTATTGTAGGCGTTGTCCTCATGAACAATAAAGGAGAGAGCATCCACAATTTCCCCGTTTATGTAAATATCAAGCTTCACAAGTGAACTTTTTCTGTAGTCCTTAAGCTCATAATCTAGGGAGGCATAGCCCTTTGTGCGGGACTTTAGGGTGTCGAAGAAGTCGTAAATTATTTCGTTTAAGGGCAGCTCATATTTAAGCACAACCCTGTTTTCTATATATTCCATGGTGACAAAAACCCCTCTGCGGTTTTGGCAAAGGTCCATAACAGCGCCCACATATTCCTGAGGAGTCATAATGGAAGCATCCACAAAGGGCTCCTGCATATAGTCGATTTCAGCGGGAGCTGGAAGGTTGCCGGGGTTATCCACCTCAAGCATGGTGCCGTCGGTTTTTTTAACCTTATATATAACCCCCGGGGAGGTGGTGATTAAATCAAGGTCGTATTCTCTATCAAGCCTCTCCATGGTAACTTCAAGGTGCAAAAGCCCTAAAAAGCCGCAGCGGAAGCCAAAGCCCAAAGCAGCTGAAGTTTCCGGCTCAAAGCAAAGGGCAGCGTCGTTTAATTTAAGGCGGGAGAGAGCCTCCTTAAGGTCTTCATACTTACTGCCATCTGCCGGGTAAATGCCGCAAAACACCATGGGATTCACTTCCTTATAGCCCGGCAGAGGCACCTGAGCCTTGTTTTGCGAATTTGTAACGGTGTCACCCACGCGGGTATCCGCCACATTTTTTATGGCAGCTGTGATATAGCCCACATCGCCGCTTCTTAGCTCGTTAATGGGGGTGAGGGTATTGGTGAAAATGCCCACCTCCTCGACTTCAAAGCTTTTGCCTGTGGCCATGAAGAAGATTTTATCTCCGGCTTTAAGGGTGCCATCCACAATTCTTACAGAGCAGATAACCCCTTTATAGGAATCGTAGTAGGAGTCGAAAACCAAGGCCCTCAGCGGTTTTCCGTCGTTATCCTCCGGGGCGGGAATTTCCTTTACTATGGCCTCCAGCACATCCTCGATGTTGATTCCCTCCTTTGCGCTGATTCTGGGAGCATCCTGGGCAGGAAGACCGATGTAGTCTTCAATTTCCCTGATGGCCATGTCGGCATCGGCGCTGGGCAGGTCAATTTTATTTATAACAGGCACAATTTCCAGATTGTTATCCATAGCCAGATACACATTCGCCAAAGTTTGAGCCTGTATACCCTGGGTGGCATCTACAATTAAGATGGCACCCTCGCAGGCGGCCAGAGAGCGGGAAACCTCGTAGGTGAAGTCCACGTGACCCGGGGTGTCGATTAAATTCAAAATGTATTCCTCTCCATCCTGGGCGTTATAAACAAGCCTCACCGCCTGAAGCTTAATGGTGATGCCCCTCTCCTGTTCAATGTCCATTTTATCCAGCATTTGGGGGGTTATGTCTCTTTGAGCCACAAGGCCGGTTTTTTCAATGAGCCTATCTGCCAGAGTGGATTTTCCATGGTCGATGTGAGCTATAATGCAAAAATTTCTTGTTTTATCTTTTTTACCTGCCATTTTTTTCGAGTTTGCTCCTTATGATACTTTCTGTGAGGTTTTTATAAAGCCACATGGCCTTATCCCCCTTTGAATAGAGGTTAGCCAGCTGGCTGGCGATGTTGTTTACCCGGGAAATTTCCGATATTTTTTCAATGGTGTCGTGGCCAAAGCCTCCATCCATGGCGGAGAAAATGTTGGAGACACACACCAAAATAAGCATGTCATTGTGGGTGTAGCGCTGTTTTTTCTCAATTAGACCTGTGTCGGAGGCAATGTCAAACACCAGCCTTTCGCAGCCAATATCCTCAATTAACTCCTGCTGGGTGTAGGTGCGGGATGGGTTTGCATATTCAAAGCAGTAGCCTATATATTCATGGGCAAACACATCATCGCATCGGGAAGCCTGGGTGAAATCCATTTTATTTTCAAGGGCATATTTATCTATATATTCGTTGTCGGAAACAAAGCTTCTTTTTATTTCAGAAAAGGGTGTGCCGCTCTCCTTTAAGGCGGCTATTTTTAAAAGGCGCACATAATGAATGCCAAAATATTCCGCCTGATTTATAGATTTATAGTCTGGAGGGGGCAAAATGCCTATTTCGATGTAGTATTTTATCATTCTCTCGCTTACTTCACAGCCCTCTGCTGCCAGCTTTTCCTTAAGAGATTTCATTTTCATTTTTCAACCACTCTCCTTGCTATGTCGCTTCTGTAATACATTCCGTCAAAGGTGATGTGGGATATTGTGCTGTAGGCAATATCTCTTGCAGCCTCCAGGCTTTTAGCCGAAGCGCAAATGCAAAGCACCCTGCCGCCGGACGCCCTAAGATTTCCGTTTTCATCGGTGATGGTGCGGCTGTGGAGCACCTTGGCCTTGGAGCTTTCCTTAAGAGTGATTATGGGTTTCTCCCGCTTTTCGTCTGACTTTTGGACATTTAGAGCAGAAGCCATAACCACGCTTACTGCACAGAGGCGGTTCCAGCTAAAGGAGCTTGCTCTAAGCATGCCGTTGGTGCATTTTATGAATATATCCATAAGGTCGCTTTGCAGCTTTTCCATAAGCACTGCCACAATGGAGCCGGAAATGTGGGTATCAAAGCCATTTAGAATTATTTCACCCTCAGATATGGAAAATTTAACTGAAATAAGCCCGCAAAAGCTCACACCCTCCCTAAGGAGCCTGCGGCTAAGGGGCAGAAGAATTTCAGTGTAAACTCTATTTGAGAGCTCATCCTCCCCATCGGAGGAAATATAAGCCCCCATTCCTGAGGTTTTAGGGCCCTCGTTGTTGTCATACATTTTATAATAGGCGCGACATAGGGGCATGGGCACAATGCTTTTGCCATCTGCCAGACAAACCAGAAGCTTTTGCCCTTCCTCAGAGGGAAAATATTTGATGCCGGCTTCTGCACAAACAGGACGGATTTTATCCGGATGCATCAAAAAGCGCAGAGCCTCGGGGTGCGGAGCCAGGATTTTAAGGCCGTAATTTTCAAACACCCTGGCAATGTTATTTTGGATTGGCACATGGGAACAGGTGATGGTGAGGCCAATTTGGTTTTGGATGGCAAATTCAGCCAAGGCGGCAGCATTACTGGGTGCAATGTCAACACAGGTGGCATCCTGC
>CAVEWD010000084.1:0-3787 GCA_963619195.1 bacterium
ATGTGAGAGTAAGATAAAGGTTGCACAAACGATTTTAGCTACATATAAATGATTATAGGGGAAAACCAAATGAAGTTAAAAATAAAGGATATGGTGCTTATTGCGGCCTTTTGTGCAATCATTGCAATTTGTTCTTGGATTGTTATACCTTTTGCTCAAATTCCAATTACAATGCAAATTTTTGGAATTTATCTTTCCCTAATGGTGTTTGGAGATAAAAGAGGAGTGACTTGTGTTATTGTTTACATAGCCTTGGGCGTGATTGGACTTCCTGTTTTTGCAAATTTCAAAGCCGGGTTGTCTGCAATAAGCGGTGCAACAGGAGGTTATATTATTGGTTTTATACCCATGGCTCTTATATATAATTTCTTGTGCGGGTTTATCAAACTGCCATTTCAGAAAAGAGCCTTTATTTGTGGTATTATATCTCTTATGGTTTGCTACACCTTCGGTAGCCTATGGTTCTGGATGGTTTATTCTAAAGCAAACGGAACCATGGCATTGATGAGCATTATTCTTACCTGTGTTGTTCCTTATATAATTCCTGATATATTAAAGTTATATGTGGCAATAAAGGCGGCGAAGCTCATAAAAAGAGCAAATGTAGTTTGATTTTTAATTTTACGTGAGGATTGAAATGAATGGTGAAATCCATGAGGAGTGTGGTGTTTTTTGGCTTATATTCGCCAGAACTCATTAATGCAGCTGATGTAGCCTATTATGGTCTTTATGTTTTGTAATATAGGTGACAGGTTAGTTACGGAATTGTAGTGAACGATGATGGAGGGGATTCCTTTGGATTTTCCACAGTTAATCGCTTAAATGAAATCGATGATGGATTGGGCTGTTGTTCAGCGTGCTTTTCGGGTGAATACCCCACACAAATTCCAAAAGTTTCAGGAAAAAACAGATTTGAATTGTTAAAAAAAACATAATTAATTAAATTGGAGGTAAAAATGGAAAAATTATATGAGGGTAAAAGCAAAATTGTATATGAAGGGGAAGATGCTGATACATGTGTGATAAAATATAAAGACACAGCAACAGCCGGTAATGGCGCAAAGAAAGAAGATCTGCCTGGGAAAGGAAAACTTAATGCAGAAATTTCAAACATTATATTCAAATACCTGATGGATAATGGTGTTAAAACTCACCTTTTGAAGGTAATTGACGATACAACGGTTTTAGTTAAAAAGGCTGAAATCGTTTCGGTTGAAGTAATAGTAAGAAATGTGGCAGCTGGGAGCTTTTCTAAGAAATACGGGGTTGCGGAAGGTACACCGCTGAAAAATACCGTGGTGGAATTCAGTCTTAAAAGCGATGAATTGGGTGACCCAATGATAAATGATTGTCAAATCACTGCTTTAGGTGTGGCCACAGAGGAGGAGCTTGGGGAACTTAAAACACAGGCATTGCTCGTTGATGATTTATTAACAAAGCTTTTTGAGAGGATTGGAATACGCCTTATTGATTTTAAACTTGAATTCGGCAGATCAAATGGTGAGCTTATGCTGTGTGATGAGATTTCACCTGATTCGTGCCGTTTATGGAATGTGGCAGATAATGAAAAAATGGATAAGGATCGCTTTAGAAGGGACCTTGGCAATGTTTTAGATGGTTATACGGAAGTACTTAATAGATTAAAAAGCCTTGAGCTTTAAGAGAGGTAAATATGAGAGATTATAAAGAAGAAACTGAAAAAAGAGTAGAATTCATTAAAAGACTTTTAGATGAGAGCGGTGCGAATGGTATTGTGTATGGCAACAGCGGCGGCAAGGACTCAGCCCTAGTGGGAATACTCTGTAAAAAAGCCTGTGACAATACTCTTGGGGTAATTATGCCTTGCTCCTCAAAGAGAAACTTTGAACAAGATGCTCAGGATGGGATGACTGTTGCCAAGGCATTTGATATAGAAACCAGAACTATTGACTTAACTCCTGTGAAGGATGCAGAGCTAAGACAGCTTGAAAATGTTACTGCCGTCACTAAAGCTGCAGAGGCAAATATAGCTCCAAGGCTTAGAATGACAACTCTGTATGCTATTGCCGCTTCAGAAGGGCGTCTCGTTGCGGGCACTGGTAATAGGAGTGAAGCTTACGTTGGCTATTTCACAAAATGGGGAGATGGTGCTCATGATTTTAATCCTATTTCTGATTTAACAGTTGGAGAAATATATGAATTTTTAAGGTATTTAGGCTCTCCCGCTTGTGTTATTGAAAAAGCTCCCTCTGCAGGTCTCTTTGACGGCCAAACTGATGAGAGTGAAATGGGACTTAAATATGCTGACTTAGATAAATACCTCCTTACAGGAGAAGCTGAAGAAAGTGCAAAGGCATTAATTGAATCAATGCATTCAAAAAGTGAACACAAAAGAAAACCAATTTCAACTTATAAATAAAATCTATAAAATAAAGGCGGCATTATGTGAGATATGCGCCGCCTTTATAGATTCAATTAAAGTTTCGTAATCCAAAGTCCGTGAAGGTTGCAATAGGAATAAATTGCAACTACTTCATCATCAATTAAAGCAAAGCTTGCCTTTGGCTCGCATCCCGGCTTTAAACATTTGCATTGACCGCCTTTTTTTGTTTGCAGGTAAATCCATTCAATGAAGTGTTCACTCTCCATTGGATGATTCACTTCCCCAACTGAAACATTTACAGTGTTACCATCAATTGTAACCATTGGCAAATGTTTTTGTTTATCTCCCTTTACGTTTGGCTTGATTTCTGTCATTGCTTGTCCACAGCACATTGTGGGACATTTAGAACCCTTTATTGTGGTTTCTAGCTTGCCGCATTTTTCACAAATTAAATATTTTCTTTCAATCATGGTTTTGACCTCCTTGAAATCTTTATTTAATAATAACATATTGCTACAATTATCACAAATCAATTTTATCCTTGTTACGTGCTTTATTTGGTGCGGTTTTAAATTTATGTGCTATAATATATTGGAAATGTAAATTTTTGTAAGTTTAAGGGAGAAAAGAATGAGAATAGCTGTAACATACGATGAAGATGGCACGGTATATGGCCATTTTGGACACACTAAAGCTTTTAAAGTTTATGACACAGAAGGGGAGAATGTGGTTAATTCTTTGGTGATTCACACTGATGGAGAAGGACACAGTGCTCTTGCAGGATTCCTGGCTCATTGCGGGGTAAGTGTTCTAATTTGCGGCGGAATCGGTGGTGGGGCCATAAAGGCTTTAACGGAGGCCGGAATTGCGGTTTACGGCGGTGTTGTGGGAAATGTTGATGATGCCGTGGCTGCATTTTTGAGTGGAAATTTAGAATACAATCCTAATGAGCTGTGTTCTCACCATTCTGAAGGACATACATGCGGAGAACATGGTTGTGGCGAGCATGATCATTCTCATGAAGAGGATCACAAATGCGGTTGTTGCCATTAAAAATGTGGAGCCTATGAAGTATCATAGACTCCTTTTTTTATTCATCACGTATCCAAAGATACCCCCGCAGGCTCCTCCAATTATATGGCCCAACTGAGAAATGTTGTCATTTACAAATAGACCATTTACGATCTCTTGGCCTATATATATGATAGCCACCACAATGAAGGTCAGCGGAATTTCTCCATCCTTGACATTCACCACGGAGGATAGAATTATAAACATAAACACTATTCCACTGGCTCCCATAACAGCCACATTGAAAAATGTGGTGATAATAATGCCTTCAATTAATGCTGTAAAAATTATCATATAAAGTAATTTCTTGCTGCCGTATTTTTCTTCTAATATTGGCCCTAAAAGAAGGATATA
>CAVEWD010000084.1:3883-4539 GCA_963619195.1 bacterium
CCCGGAATGCCCTAAAATATGAGTAAATAGTCTTAAGTAGGTGAGTGGGCTCAAAAGAGATGAGCGGTATGTGGCAAAAAAGGTGTAGGTAAATTTATCTCCCCAAAAAGTTTCTAATCCCAGCACCCCAAGAGAAACAAGAGCAAAGCTAAGCACCACGGGTGAGTTGTATTTTATCCTTTTGAACATTTCTATGCCTCTTTTTCAATAATTTTGTTACTAATTATTCTTCTTATTTTTTCTCTTGATAAATAGAGGATAATTACTATTCAAAGCACTATTTCGACTATATGTAGTACGATTTCAACTACATTTAATATATAATATATTTTTTCAACATAATCTATTTTTCTTCGAGTTTTACTGATTAATCCTAAAAGCATTATATCACAGAATGAGCTTTAATAAACGATATTAATATGGTAGAATGATGATAACTTAGGAGCAGTATTTTTATGACAGATTCTCAGCAGCACAAGACGGCCCAGATTAAAGACTCAATAATCAAAGAAGCTAAAAAAGACTTTTATGAAAAAGGCTATTACCGTGCTTCTCTTACGGAAATATGCCGCAGTGCCAATATTTCTGGAGGAAAATTTTCCTACTATTTCAAAAACAAAAGAGATCTTGCCAGCACTATATATGGTCAACTGCTT
>CAVEWD010000085.1:0-4518 GCA_963619195.1 bacterium
GGTGATAGTAGAGCATATCTTGTTAACAACGGAGGAATACAACAACTTACAAAGGATCAATCGTTGGTGCAGTATATGATAGACACGAATCAAATCACCAAGGAGGAAGCTGAAACGCATCCAAATAGACATGTTATATTATCTGCTGTTGGAACAGAGGAAGAAGTAATGGTAGATGTTTATAACTTTGCTTTAAACAAAGGAGACAAGCTACTCATATGCAGTGATGGTTTGAGTGATAACTTCAGAGATGATGAATTAAATGATATTATAGGAAGGATTCCGAATCTAAAAACCTGCGTTGCTGAGCTCGTTAGAGAAGCCAATAGACGAGGCGGGAAAGATAACATTTCGGTTGTATTATTTGAGGCATAGCTTATGGATTTAACTGGAAAGATAATAGATAGTAAGTATAAAATAATAAAACTTGTTGGTAGCGGTGGTATGGCTAAGGTGTATAAAGCTTTAGATATACGTCTTGATCGCTACGTGGCAGTGAAAGTATTAAAGGATGACTATGCTGATAATGAGCAATTTGTAAGAAAATTTATGAAAGAAGCTCAGGCTGATGCAAAGCTTGCTCATCCGAATATAGTTAATGTTTATGATGTGGGCTCTAGTGATGGTATAAATTATATCGTTATGGAATATATGGACGGTCCTACGCTTAATGATTATTTGGATGAAAAGGGTGTTCTCTCTGCTCAAGAGACCGTGGATTTAATCTATTCAATAGCACTAGGTTTAAATCATGCACATGCTAACAAAATAATTCACAGAGATATAAAGCCTCATAACATACTTATGACAACATCACATATGCCGAAAGTTGCAGACTTTGGTATTGCTATGGCAGTGTCTTCATCTACCCAAACTGCCACAGAGGATGGTTTGGGTAGTGTTCATTATGTGTCACCGGAGCAAGCCAAAGGTGGCTTCCTAGATGAGCGTAGTGACCTTTATTCTTTGGGGATAATGATGTATGAAATGCTAACTGGGGAGTTGCCTTATGATGGTGATTCTCCTGTGGCAATAGCTCTAATGCATGTACAGAACACAGTAGAAAGTCCGAAGCTTATAAATAAAAGAATTCCTGATGGAGTAGCTCAGGTTGTGTTGAATTTGACTAGAAAAAAACCTGAAGAGCGATATCAGAGTGCCAGGGCTCTTCTTAATGCCTTAAGGAAGCTAAAAGCTAACATAAATGCTGATATTGAGCCGACCTATAAAGTGAGCACTAAAGATGTCCCTATAAAGAAATCAAAACAACCCCAGATTACATCTGGAAAAGAAAAAAGACAGAAGTTTTCACTTAAAGATGTCATGTCTAATAAAAAAATACTTTTTGCAATTATTTCAGCTATTGTGGTGATAACTGGGATTGTTGTTGCGATGCTTCTTATTCCACCAAAAATGGTAGAAGTGCCTAATTTTGTTGGAATGACTCAGTCACAGGCCGAAGATGCTGCCGATAAATGCAATTTAAAAATCGATATTACCAAACATATAAACAGTCCTACTGTTGATGAAAATCTCATTGCTCAGCAACTGGTTGAGGCAGGAACTGAGGTTGAAGAGAGAACTGTAATAGAGCTTTATGTAAGTATGGGACCAAAAATAGTTGAAATGCCGAATGTTGTTGGTAAGTATGAGGCAGAAGCGGTTGCTGAATTAAAGAAGAGTAACTTTAATGTTAAGAATGTTGTGTATGAGTTTAACTCAGAGTATGAAAAGAATGTTGTGTACCTGCAAAATCCATCGGAAGGAACCCAAGTTGCAGAAGGAACTGATGTGACTCTTTATGTGAGCAAGGGGAAGGACACAGTGAGTGTGCCAAAGCTTTTGGGGTACACCGTCGATGTTGCTCGAGATGCATTGAGGGAGAATGGTCTATCCATTGGAAATATCACCTATGACAGCAGTACAACTTATGAGAAGGGAATCATAATGAAGCAATCGCCAACTGCTTATTCTGTGGTGGATAAAAATACGTCTATAGATGTGGTGGTTAGTCTTGGCAAGGAAACCCAGAGAACAATTACTGTGAATTTAGGGAAATATACCAGTGAGATTGAAGCTGATTCAGTAAGCTTAAGGATAGAATTGCAGAATCTAAATGATGGTTATGACACTATTTATTCTAAGGATAGCGTTGACAAAAGAGATGTTGTTAATGTGGAAGTAAGTGGCATTGGTGACAAGATATATAACATATATGTTAATGGCATCAAGGTCGGTGATGGAGTGGTGTCTTTCTAGTGAAGGAGGGTATTGTAACAAAAGGTATTGGTGGATTTTATTATGTGAGCAGTGATGAAACTGTTTTTGTCTGTCGTGCTGCAGGTGCGATTAAACAAAAGAAAATAAAGCTTGCAGTGGGAGATAGAGTCAAATTTGAAAATGAGGAACATGGTGATTACCTTATAACGGAAATCTTGCCAAGAGAAAATTTAATACTTCGTCCCCATTGTGCAAATGTCACTCAAAATGTGATTGTTTGTGCAGCAAAAGAACCTAAACTGGAATATGTATTGTTGGACAAACTTATTATAGATGGAATGCTCAAAAATACTAATAATATACTGTGTGTAACTAAAACTGACCTTATTTCTGGAGAAGAGATGGAGTTCATAGTTAGAAACTACGCTCCGACGGTAACAACAATTGTTTTTACCAGTGCACTTAAAAATATCGGAATAGATGATATGCGTGAAGTCTTAAAAAATAAGGTTAGTTTATTCAGAGGAGTTTCGGGGGCAGGGAAGACATCGCTGTTGAATGCCCTTGCACCTGGCTTAGAAAGAGAAACTGGAGAGCTTAGCAGAAAAATAGCACGAGGAAAAAACACCACACGGCACAGCGAACTAACAAAACTTTGCGAAAGTACATTTGTGTTGGACACGCCGGGATTCTCTGATTTTGATGTTCCTTTAGATGATGAGTGTGAGCTTTGGAAATATTATCCTGAGTTTTTCGATTTTTCAGATTGTAGATATGTGAATTGCATGCACATAAATGAACCTGAATGTGGTGTGAAAACCGCAGTAGAAGAAGGAAAAATAAGTGGAATAAGGTATGAAAATTACAAAAAAATTTACAACGATGTAAAAAAAAGCAGGCGTTATTAAATTCCATGCTTCGGCTTATCTTAATGGTTTTATGACAACATCGCCCAAAATGCACATCAATTATTAATGATGCATATCTTGGGCGATGTTGCTTTTAAATCTTATTTTCATCATCGAAGGATTCTTTTGAAAGCTCCTTTAACTCCTTTAATTCTTCAGCATCCAAGGATTCCTCTTCATTGTTGTTGTTTTTGTGCTTGCCTTTCCTTTTTCCCGTGATTTTAAGTTTGTCTTTTGTATATTCTCTAACTCCGCCTTCATTTTCTAATTCGACAGTCGCTTTGCCTCCTAGCACATTAAGTTTTTGTACAATTCCATAACCATCGGGCGTTTTAACCTTATCACCGACAAAAGGTAGTTCTTTGATTGCACATTCATAACATTCATGTTCATATTGCAAGCAGCACAGGAGTCGTCCACATATTCCGCTTATTTTGCCTGGGTTTAGCGAGAGTCCCTGTTCTTTTGCCATCTTTATGGATACAGGCTCAAATTCACCTAACCATTTATGACAACAAAGCTCTCTACCGCAACAGCCTATTCCTCCCATTAGCTTTGCTTCGTCTCTGACGCCTATTTGCCTTAATTCAATTCGTATTTTGAAAATTCCGGCTAAATCCTTCACAAGTTCTCTGAAGTCAATCCTTCCATCAGCAGTAAAGTAGAAAATAATTTTGGAAGCATCAAAGGTGTACTCCGCTCTAGTTAATTTCATATCAAGCTTGTTTTTATCTATTTGACGTTGACATATTTCAATTGCCTCTTCGGCCTTTTCTAGGTTACGTTGATGTGTTTTTTCATCTTCTTTGGTGGCTTTTCTTAAAACGGGCTTGACTGGATGTTTAAGTTCGCTTTCATCTGCCATTCGAACTTTTGATGCCACCATACCAAATTCCATGCCGCGAGCGGTTTCTACTATAACATTATCTCCCACTCTAAGGTATATTTGCTGAGGGTCAAAAAAATATATTTTACCTACAGACTTAAATTTAACCCCTACTATTTTCTGCATTAAATTCCTCCCTCATGCTTATGAGCATTGCTTCTACAGATAGCTCCACTGAACCATTTGTTTTTATATTAGCTATTGTATCTTCTATAATTCTTAACATTTTGTTTATACATCTTGCGCTTACATTTTTTAAAAAATATGTGTAATCATTGCTAATAAGAGTTTCTTCAGAAAGTTTTGAATAATACATATCTTTTAGAAATGCACACATTTTCTTCAAAATTTCAGATATTTGTTGTTTGTCACTAGCGATAATGGAACATATATCAAATATTTTTTCCAAGCTTCCTTCTAAGAGCATATTGCAAAGTTGTTTGATTAAATCATCAGTAACATCATCAGATAGTTCAAGCTCGTTTGATACGCACTTGATTTTAT
>CAVEWD010000086.1:0-4501 GCA_963619195.1 bacterium
CTGCTTATCTCTGAGTTCACGAGCCACCGGCCCGAAAATACGCGTACCTACCGGCTGTCCGTCGGCTTTTATTATAACGGCCGCATTCTGATCAAATCTAATATAGCTTCCATCTGGACGTCTGATGCTCTTAACGGTTCTAACAACCACAGCCTTCACAACGTCGCCCTTCTTTACTGTGCCGCCGGGAGCAGCGCTTTTAACAGCACATACGATAACATCGCCAACGCTGGCATACCTTCTGCCGGTACCACCGAGAACCTTGATACATAAAAGTTCTTTTGCGCCTGTGTTGTCAGCTACTCTCAAGCGAGTTTCTTGTTGTATCATTTTTTCCTCCTACGTTCGTTTACCTAGCTTTTTCAACTATCTCAACGAGTCTCCAGCGTTTGTTTTTGCTTAATGGACGTGTTTCCATTATTCTTACAGTATCGCCCATGCCGCAGGCATTGAGTTCGTCATGAGCCATGAATGTTGTTGTTTTCTTAACGCGCTTGCCGTATTTTTCATGGTTTACCATGGTCTCAACGGCCACCACTATGCTTTTATCGGCTTTATTGGAAACAACCTTTCCAAGTATAACCTTTCTATTTGCTCTTTGATTTTCCATCTCATCTACCTTGCATTACGCATTAACTGCGTTAAGCTCCCTTTCGCGTAATACTGTTTTTACTCTGGCATAATCACGCTTAACCTGCTGAATTCTCAAGGGATTATCCAGCTGACCGGTAGCGTGCTGAAAACGCAGGTTGAACAGCTCTTCTTTTAAGTTCTTAAGCTCGTTTAAAAGCTCTTGTGTAGACTGATTTCTAAGTTCACTAGCCTTCATTACGCTTCACCGCCTTCTTCTTTAACCACGAACTTCGTTTTGATTGGAAGCTTATGCTGAGCAAGTCTCATGGCTTCTCTTGCTGTTTCCACATCAACTCCGGAAAGTTCAAACATGATTCTACCGGGCTTTACCACTGCAACCCAGTATTCAGGAGCGCCTTTACCACTACCCATACGAGTTTCAGCTGGCTTCTTTGTTACCGGCTTGTCGGGGAAGATTTTAATCCAAACCTTTCCGCCTCTCTTAATATATCTTGTCATGGCGACACGGGCAGCCTCGATCTGGTTTGATTTAATCCAACCTGGTTCAAGGGCCTGAATGCCGTAATCGCCGTATGTGATGGTATTACCGCGGGAAGCAGTACCAGTCATTCTGCCGCGGTGTACCCTTCTGTACTTTACTCTTTTTGGCATTAACATTGTTAGTTTTCCTCCTTAAGTAACGAGCGCTTAATTCTGGTGCTTCGCAGGCAAAACTTCGCCTTTGTTTATCCAGACCTTAACACCGATCTTGCCATATGTTGTGTCGGCTTCAGCTGTTCCGTAATCAATATCAGCTCTGAGAGTCTGAAGTGGAACATTGCCCTCGCTGTAGGACTCGCTTCTGGCTATTTCAGCTCCGTTCAAACGACCTGAACATTTTGTTTTAATTCCTTCAGCTCCGCCCTTCATAGCTCTTGCTATAGCTTGCTTCATAGCTCTTCTGAAGGCAATTCTTCTCTCCAGCTGAGCTGCAATATTTTCAGCCACCAGCTGAGCGTCGCAATCAATATTCTTAACTTCCATAATATTGATAACAACCTGCTTGCCTGTCATTTTCTGAAGCTGCTTTCTCATGGCTTCAACTCCTGAGCCACTTCTGCCTATGATTCTTCCTGGTTTGCCGGAGTAGATGTATAAAACAACCTTGTTGGCGCTTCTTTCGATATCTACCTTTGAAACCCCTGTGGAGTACTGTGATTTCTTAACATACTCACGGATCTTGTGATCTTCAACGAGCAAGTCTGCAAAATCTTTATCTTTGGCATACCATTTTGATGACCAGTCGTTAATAACGCCTACTCTTAATCCATGCGGATTTACTTTTTGACCCATCTATCAGACTTCCTCCTATACTCTTTCCTTTAAAACTACACTAAGGTGTGAGCTTCTTTTGAGCACAATTGATCCTCTGCCGTGGGAGCGTGCTCTCATTCTCTTCATGGTTGGTCCTTCGTTTGCCCAAATTTCGCTAACATAAAGCTTTTGAGGATTCATGCCATGATTGTTCTGCGCATTCGCAGCTGCGCTTTTAACCACTTTTTCAAAAGCGCGAGCAGGTTTATTACCTGTTATCTGAAGTATAGCAAGGGCTTCTGTGAGGTTCTTGCCTCTAATCAGGTCAGCAACACGTTTAGCCTTCAGAGGCGAAACACGAATGTATTTAGCTGTTGCATTTGCACTTGCAGTAACTTTTGCTTCTTCCATTTTTCTACCTCCCTATCTATTTGCCGCCTGTACGCTTTTCACCAGCGTGGCCCTTGAATGTTCTTGTAGGAGCGAATTCACCGAGCTTGTGTCCAACCATATCTTCAGTAACAAATACGGGAACGTGCTTTCTGCCGTCGTGAACTGCTATTGTATGTCCAACGAACTGAGGGAAGATTGTGCAATCTCTTGACCAGGTTTTAACAATCTGCTTTTCGTTTGCACTGTTCATATCTTCTATTCTTTTAAGAAGTCTTTCATCGACATACGGACCTTTTTTTATAGATCTGCTCATATTCTGACTACCTCTTTACTTGTTTCTTCTTCTTACAATGTACTTGTCTGAAGGATTATTTTTCTTTCTGGTTTTGTAACCCATAGCAGGTTTACCCCAAGGAGTGCTTGGTCCTGGTCTACCGATAGGAGCACGTCCTTCACCACCACCATGCGGGTGGTCGTTCGGGTTCATAACAGAACCTCTTACGGTTGGGCGGATTCCCATATGACGGGTTCTTCCGGCTTTACCGTAATTGATGTTTTCATGATCAAGGTTACCAACCTGACCGATTGTTGCACGGCATTCCTTACGAACCATTCTCATTTCTCCTGAAGGGAGACGAAGTGTTACGTAATTGCCTTCCTTAGCCATAAGCTGAACAAATGCTCCTGCACTTCTGGCCATCTGGGCACCCTTGCCGGGCTTCATTTCAATGTTGTGAATAACTGTACCAACAGGAATGTTTTCCATAGGAAGTGCGTTACCCACCTTGATGTCTGCATCAGGGCCGCTAACCACTGTGTCGCCAACCTTAAGTCCTAAAGGTGCGATGATGTAGCTCTTAGCGCCATCTGCATAGAACAGAAGAGCAATATATGCGTTTCTGTTTGGGTCGTATTCAATAGCATTTACCTTTGCAGGCACGCCATCTTTAAGTCTTTTGAAATCAATAACTCTATATTTGTTCTTGGAGCCGCCGCCTCTGTGACGAACGGTTATTCTACCGTTTGAGTTTCTTCCGGCCATCTTGTTTTTTGCACAAACAAGTGATTTTTCCGGAGTTGTCTTTGTTACTTCTTCAAAGGTAGAAACTGTCATACCCCTTAAACCAGGAGTAGTTGGTTTATATTTTCTGATTCCCATTTTTCTTATCTCCTTTATTACATGCCTTCGAAGAACTTAATCTCTTTGCTGTCGGCAGAAAGAGTAACAATGGCTTTTTTCCAGTCAGGGCGCTTGCCTTCGCTTCTGCCCATTCTCTTGATTTTGCCGCTGTAGTTCATTGTTTTAACGCTAACCACCTTAACACCAAAGAGCTCTTCAACAGAATCCTTAATCTGGTATTTATTAGCGTCCTTTTTTACTTTAAAAGCATATTTTTTGTCTTGAGCGTCCATCATTGAATTTTCAGTGATGATGGGTTTGATGATTATATCCTGTGCAACCATACTAGCAATACACCTCCTGGATCTTTTCAAGAGACGCCTTGGTGAGCACCATGTTGTCATATTTGAGCATGTCGTAAACATTTAAAGCTCCCACAACTGTGCATTCAGCATTTGGGATGTTGCTTACTGATTTAACAACATTTCTGTCAGACTCAGCCATAACCACCAAGGTTTTTTCGATGTTAAGCTTATCAAAAACGCTAATCATCTGCTTTGTCTTTGGCTCTTCGAACTTGAGCTCGTCAAGGATGTAGAGTTCTTTGTCCTTAGCCTTAGCTGAGAACACACTCTTCATTGCAAGACGTCTAACCTTTTTATTTACCTGCTGAGCATAGTCACGTGGTTTCGGAGCAAATGCCACACCACCATGATGCCACACAGGGTTTCTTGTGGAACCAACTCTGGCTCTACCTGTGCCTTTTTGTCTCCAGGGCTTCTTTCCGCCGCCGGAAACCTCAGCACGTGTTTTTGCGCTTTGTGTTCCTTGACGCTGGTTTGCAAGGTACGCAACTACTGTTTGATGCACGGCTGCTTCGTTTGGCTCAATTCCAAAGATTTCTTCACTGAGCTCAACGCTGCCCACAACTTCACCATTTATATTGTAAACATCAGCTTTCATTTAAGTCTCCTCCTTACTGCCCTTTCACGGCATCTGTTATGTATACCACAGAACCGTTTGAGCCGGGAACGGCACCTTTTATAAGGATCATGTTATTTTCGGCGTCAACCTTCACCACCTTAAGGTTTTGAACGGTGC
>CAVEWD010000087.1:0-4414 GCA_963619195.1 bacterium
CAAAGGCAGACACTTTTTCGCCAGTTCCGGCAAATTTTATAGGTTTTCCGGTTATGTAGCTCACAGAGAGTGCGGCACCGCCTCTTGCATCGGAATCGGCTTTAGAAAGAATGAATCCGGTTATATTAAGCCGTTCGTTGAAAGCGCTGGCTGCATCAACGGCAATTTGTCCCATCATGCAATCCACCACGAAAAGAACTTCGCTGGGGGAAACTATTTCGTTAATTGCTGTTATTTCATCCATGAGTGGACCATCCACATGCTGACGACCGGCGGTATCTACAATTAGAATTTCATATCCACCTTTTCTGGCGTAATCCAAGGCTTCTTTTGCCACATCCACAGCATTTCCCTGAGATGTGAATACGTTAACCCCAATTTCTTCGCCTAAAATTTTAAGCTGTTCAACTGCAGCAGCCCTCTGCATGTCGCAGGCTGCCAAAAGCACTTTTTTACCTTTTCCCTTTAAATGCAGGGCAAGCTTTGCTGCTGAGGTTGTTTTGCCCGAACCTTGAACACCTGCCAAAAGTATTACGGCAGGAAAGTGGGAAGAAAGCTTAAGCTCGCTTGTTTTGGAGCCAAGAAGCTTTGTGAGATTTTGGTTGACTATTTTTATAACCTGCTGAGCAGGGGTTAAGCTTTTGGTAACTTCTTCACTGAGAGCCTCTTGTTTAATGTCTGACAGAAAGCTTTTAACCACTTTAAAGTTAACATCAGCTTCCAATAGCGCCATGCGAATATCTCTTAGCGCTTCGTCAATGTCTTTTTCGCTGAGTTTCCCCTTTGAGCTGAGCTTTTTAAATGCTCCCTGAAGCTTTTCGCCTAATGAGTCAAACATTTAGCTGCCTTCTCCTTTCAGATGTTATCTAAGAGCTTTTCTATGATGGATTCCGCCTGTGAGTCTTTTGGGGTGAGAGCGGACAACTCCTGCAGAAGTGTTCTGTTTTCCATGTAACGGTCAAACAGCCTAAGCTTTTTATCGTAGTCCAAAAGGACATTTTCGCTTCTTTTTAACAGGTCAAAGGCCGCTTGCCGGGAAATGTTGTCGAGTTTTGCAATTTCACTAAGGGAAAGATCTTCATTAAGATACATATTCAATATGCTTTGTTGCTTTTGAGTGAGCAACCCTCCGTAGATGTCAAACAGATATCCTAGTTTGAAACGTTTATCCATGGCAACTTCTCCATTTACAACATGCTAAATTTTATCAGAATGACATGAACGTGTCAAGTATTTTTACTTAACAAGCTAATTTTTTTTATTTGAGAAAACTATTTTTTTTAAAAGTGCGATATAGTATAATTGCAATGATGCAGATATGGCGGAATTGGCAGACGCGCACGGTTCAGGTCCGTGTGAGGCAACTCATGCAGGTTCGACTCCTGTTATCTGCACCATTTTTTTGTCTTAATTAAGCCCATTTTAGTAGTTATACCTATTAATTACCGCATATAACATTACACTTTTAGAGGGGATACAAATCCCCTCTTTTGTTATGCAGCTTCCTCTCGTCTGGTTCGTTGAGAAATAGGTTTATTATTGTTGACATCCTGCGATTGATTTGCTATATTGACATTGGCAGGGGGATGCACCAGCCACGGCTGAGTACTCTTTAGGAGCAACCGCGTGAGAGGAGGAACCTGCCTTTCTTGTTTCAGAATCATAAGTTCGATTACGAACATTTTTTGCTGGTTCTCAGCTATAACTTTTACTCCTAAAACTTCATCCCCGATCTTAACCGGTGTGTAAAACACATCATATCCGGTTAACTTGCTCTTGTTTCGATTATTCTTTTCTACAACATTTGAAGAATATGTGTATTCAGAATGTTTCACAACATTATCAAATAAATTAAGGGCACCAACTTTTTCTTTAGAGAGTCTACCTAAAATTTCCTTTACTGCTCTATTAGATAAATATACTTCAATTGTGCTTCCATTAATGTTAAGTTCGTACATGGTATCTGTATATTGCTTAAGATGTTTTTCTAAGCTTGCTCCGAACTTATATGTCAGTTCTTTTTTATAAGCTCTGTAATCATCTTTTTTTATCCCCTTAACATCAAATTTATCAAGCCCTATTTCCTTGTACTCTTTATCGGTTAATTCAACGATTTTACCGGAATCAACCATGCTGTCATGCTTTTGCGATATGGCTTGATTAATTGATTTAGCATCACTGCTGGGGTCGTAGAACAATCTTTTCTTTGTTGCATTGTCAACGGATGGATCAATTTTGCGTACCGTATTGCAAATAGCACCATCTAAAGAGTCAAACTGTGCACCTCGCAAGTTTACATCTCGCAAATCTGCTCCAACAAGGTTTGCGCCAACCAATTCTGCCTCGTACAAGTTCCTTCCCCGCAGGTTTGTGAAGCTAAGGTCTGTATAAACGGGTCCTAAATAATTTTTCCTTAAAAGCTCTGATAGTTCTTTGTCTGTAATATCAGCAAGTCTGCTTTTGGTCTTCTTTGTTGCATCATCTGTAAAATTCTCTGTTATTACCGGATTTTCGTATGTGTTCTTTATTTCCCTAATATCCTTAAGCCTTTGTCCGCTTCCTGTGTTCTGGTAGTTGTCATCCAAAAACTGCTGCCAGTCGGTGGAGTTTATGGAATAACGAATATCAGGGTTAGAGGAATCATCAGTAATATCGTGCAGATTTTGCTTGACATCAGATACCATGTTTGCTATTCTACTCGTAGATGCAGTGTTGATGGTTGGTGTGACCTCTCCTGAAGTTTTGGCTACTTCAGTGATGCCCCCAGCGGTGGTATTGCCATTTCTGGCAATACAAATGCGCCACCTTCTGGCGTAAGGATACGATGCACCTTGTAACGGTTTCCTTTTGTCTGCTTAATTACAATGGCCATGTTGCCGCGCCCGCCATTAATTTTGACTGGTGCTGCAATCGTTATAGTACTATATCCGCGTCCTTTGTGGTTATCATGCCCACTGATAATTATACCTCTTTTGAGAACATGTGGAATTGCTAGATAAGCAGCTGCTTCTGCATCTGTCGTTATATAACCAAAACTTTTATTAAGTTCCTTTTCAGTAAACTCAATTTTGCCAAAATTCTGTCTGTCAACCTCAAAGTTGATGCTTTTAAAGTTAGTAACAATTTTCCTTCTAAAGGCTTCTATGTTCATTCTTCGCCAACCGTTATCATTTATCGCTGCCACGATTTTCATGTCATTAAGCTCATCTTGATAATTTACAATTTGGTCTTTGATGCTTGTCGCTTCACTAGCACTCATAGCATAGCCGATATCACTGTCTTCCATAAACACAGTATTCTCATTGCCTAGATCCGGGGCTTTTCCCTTACGCTGCTCCACCGTCAAATTTCTTCGTGCCGAAACATCCCGTGCTTCAATCTCGCCTGCAGTATTATGATAAAGATCGTATGCGGTTCTTTCCTTTCCTCGGTCGCTTCGCCGTTTGAAGTCTGCCATATCGAGTTGGTCCCATAAGTCAGCATACTCACTGTTTTGCATTACGTCAATGAGCGTTATTACTTTGTTTTCATCTCCGTTTAGACGAGCACGATTAATTTCACGAATTTTTTCCTTAAATTCTTGCGGTGCCCCTTCGAAAATGCGGCGGTATTCTTCTTCTACACGTTTAATATAGCCGTCATTCTCTCGATAAGAGTAACCATTTTCTTTCTTTTCTTCCCAATATTCCGAACTTGCGCCATTTGTAAAGCCTTCAATATACTGAACAGCATGCTGGATTTCATGCACAAGTGTATTGAGCGGGTTAGACACTTCCATTATGTTATCAAGGATAATCTCATTGTTTTCGGCATCCCAATAGCCGTTGTTGCCTATATCCAACTCCTCAAACTTCACCCATACGTTTTCGAGCTGCGGATATGCCGTAAATAACTCGGGCGCATCGATAAAGTCCTTCAACTGTCTTGGCTCTGTTAGCTCATTCCTTTCATATTCCAGGTCATTTGCAAGGTTTTCCCACTTAATAATATCATCACCGAAAGCCTCGAAAAGCTTTTCAAACTGTCCTTCATAGTCGTATGTGCGTTTGTTGCGGTTGGCATCAAAGTCAAGAAAGTCATCCCGCAACTGATTATTGTCTTTTGAAGCGTTAAAAATCTTTCCTGTAAGTGCAGCATAATCCTCGCTGAGCTTTTTGTACTCTGCTCTTTCGGCATTGTATTTGTTTTTAATCGTGATTTCACTGTCATCAATTTCAAACCGCCATTTGCCGTCCATTCCCTTAAACCATCCGGTCATTTGTCGAATGGTTTCGTTTATTTCGCCCTGTGCGGCTAATTTCTTAGCTTCATCAAGTGTTTGAATATTTGCATTTTCAGCATTCACGCCACCATAGGAATATTTAACCTGTTGTCCACCCTGATAATCTTCCTTATATGCCTTCTCCCACTTATT
>CAVEWD010000088.1:0-2476 GCA_963619195.1 bacterium
TTAAAAAGGAGCATAAAAATGGCTAAACAACATTTTGAGAGAACCAAACCGCATGTTAACATCGGAACCATCGGACACGTAGACCATGGTAAAACAACTCTTACAGCAGCAATAACAAAAGTACTTCATGAAAGACTCGGCACAGGTGAATATGTTGCATTTGAAAACATCGATAAAGCACCTGAAGAGAGAGCAAGAGGTATAACGATTTCAACAGCACACGTTGAATATGAAACAAATAATCGTCACTATGCACACGTTGACTGCCCGGGCCACGCTGACTACATCAAGAACATGATCACAGGTGCAGCTCAGATGGATGGTGCAATCTTAGTTGTTAGTGCAGCAGATGGACCAATGCCTCAAACAAGAGAGCACATTCTTCTTGCCCGTCAGGTTAACGTTCCATACATCGTAGTATTCCTTAACAAGGAAGATATGGTTGACGACCCAGAACTTATCGAACTAGTTGAAATGGAAGTTAGAGAACTTCTTGATCAATATGACTTCCCAGGAGATGACACACCAATTATCGTTGGTAGCGCACTCAAGGCATTGGAAGATCCTCAGAGCGAATGGGGAGATAAGATCCTCAAGCTTATGGAAGAAGTAGACAACTACATTCCTGAACCACAGAGAGATACAGATAAGCCATTCCTTATGCCAGTTGAAGACGTATTCTCAATCACAGGCCGTGGCACAGTTGCTACAGGTAGAGTTGAAAGAGGAACCATCAAGACTGGTGAAGAAGTTGAAATCGTTGGTATCAGAGAAGAAACCAAGAAGAGCGTTGTTACAGGCGTTGAAATGTTCAGAAAGATTCTTGACTACGCAGAAACAGGCGACAACATTGGTGTTCTTTTAAGAGGTATCGATAGAAAAGATATCGAAAGAGGACAGGTTCTTGCTAAACCAGGAACAATACATCCACACACAAAGTTCACAGCACAGGTATACGTACTGACCAAAGAAGAAGGCGGAAGACATACACCATTCTTCTCAAACTACAGACCACAGTTCTATTTCAGAACAACTGACGTTACCGGCACAATTACCCTTCCAGAGGGAGTTGAAATGGTAATGCCTGGTGATAACATCACAATTACAGTTGAGCTTATCACACCAATCGCACTTGAAAAGGAACTCAGATTCGCTATTCGTGAAGGCGGCAGAACAGTTGGTTCAGGCGTTGTAGCTGAAGTTATTGAATAATAATAAATAGCATTTACAAAATTAACCACCCAAACGGGTGGTTAATTTAATTCTATAGGTGCCTTTTGTGGACTGTAACCCAATTTTTTCAATAAAAAAAACAAACCCAAACTGAGTTTGCAAATCAATGGCGGAGAGGGCGGGATTCGAACCCGCGGTACGTGTTACCGTACATCCGCTTTCCAGGCGAACACCTTCGACCACTCAGACACCTCTCCGTTCCAAAGCTCATAAAGCGTAATTATTATATCACATTACTAATTACAAACAAGCGAAATCATATAGTTTTTAAAAAAACGTACCGCAAGGTTAATCCACAAAATTGATTTCTTGAGGCCATTATCGATGTTACTTAAAAACAACCGTGTAATTCTTACCTCCATCCATACCAAGGATTAGAACTTTAAGGGCATCCTCTGCATTTTTCTTAGCCTCTGTCAACAATCCCTTTTCAATTGCAGTATCTTCATTTATTTTTTTCTGTTCTTCCTCAAATCCGGTTACATCTTCGACTTCAATCGGATTAAATAAGTTTGTTTTTTCATCCAGAACTTGCACGCTGCCTTCATCGATCTCGTGAGAAAGCACCTTTGTATCAGGAATAGTAATTGTAATGGTATAGCCATCCGTTTCAACCTTTGTTTCGCCAAGAT
This sequence comes from bacterium, assembly GCA_963619195.1. Classification (GTDB taxonomy): domain Bacteria; phylum Bacillota; class Clostridia; order Eubacteriales; family Anaerofustaceae; genus RUG14186. Next base: position 1,866 of record CAVEWD010000088.1, read on the forward strand.
CTATTCCTGCCTTAATTATACCATCATACTGCACTATAAAGCTCTTCGATGTAAGAGGTATTTTCCAATCCTTAAACATCAGCTGATTTGAAAAAGTCCCCATACTTGTGTAATTATATGTCACAGTAACAAGCTCGCTAACCTCAGTAAACTTTGCCTCAATAACATCTGCTGTTATTTGTGCAGGACCAATACGTATAGGCCCTTCATATTTGGTTCCAAAGTAAAATCCAGCAAAGCCCACAAGTGCCAAAATCAACAACAATGCTAAAATACGTCTTATTTTCTTCATTTTAATCCCCTCTTGTAATCCATAAATATTATATTATGCGATGTTTAAATTGCAAGCTAAACCATATACATTTAATACTGTTCTTCAACAGCCCAATCACCTAAATAAACACATCCAAATTCTTCTGTTGCCTTCAATAGGGTACGATTTAAATATTCCAACCGGCGCACAGAAATATATGTTACAATTCTATATTCCCCACAATATGGGTAGTCCTCAACCAACTCATCAAAATCACCATCAAATGAACCATATGATAATTTAAACCCATAATACTCAACTGTATTTTCAAATGCGAGCATATCCTCTTTTTCTTTAA
>CAVEWD010000088.1:2486-4348 GCA_963619195.1 bacterium
AAAAAAAACATAAAATGTAAGCGAGTAATCTCTATCAAAACTCATCCCATCAACAAAAAGTGACTTTATATGGTTCCTGCTTATTATCTCGCAAAGTTCACTGTTTGATGGATAAAGCAGATTGCTATAAACTTTCCAATTGGCATCTTCCATGGTTTTTAAACTACACTTACAACCAAAGTGTTTTAAAATCAATGAACGGAATCTTTCTTCGAATCGTTTATTACAATCTACATTTGCACTATTAATATAAAAATAAATTTCATTACATTTCTTTAAATTATTACACACTAAACCGGCAAATATAACACCATTTTGCTTAGCCATAGAAGCCACATCGTTACAAAAAACACTATCACCATCATCAAAATCAGATGTTTGAGAAAATGTAAATTTATACAATATGTCGTAGTTTATAATACTAACAAAGAACTTCAGGAACATATCTGTTATTTGCACATTCCCTTCATGTTCAAAAATTTGCAAATTAAAATATCCAACTTTTTTTTCTAAAGCTATGTTAACAACATATGCACTCAAAATTATTGGAAGTATTATTACAATATATGTGAACATCCCCCAAAATTTTGTTGAACCATTAAAAATGAAATAAAGTCTTTGCAAAAGATATTCTGTCATCACAAAACAATAAACAACAAATGCAGGCAAGGCACAGAATCTAAGGCCGAATAAAAGAAAAGCAATAGAGAAAAAAATGCCAAATACCAGGACCAGCTTATTGAGCACAGGATATTGAAACAAATTAAACCAGTCGGAAAACAAACAATACACGCAAAATGCAATAATACAAATGCTAACTAATACTCTAGCTACAACCATAAAAAATGATTGTTCGGTCACAACACTCGCATTGTTATTCAACCACTCAGTAAAACATCTTCTTTTGTAGTATCTATAAGAAAATCGAACTTCATCAGATAATGAGCAATTTTGCAAAATCATCCATCTTTCGTGGAAGAATGAACATAGTATAGCAACAACCGCAAAAGCAATGCAGGAAATACCAATCCAAGTATGCCCCTCAGATAACAATATAATGCTTATAAAAAAATCAAACAATAAGGCTGCAGTTACCATATAACTTCTAGTGATACTATGCATTTTTCTTATCCGTTTCGTCCAATTTTCATACCAAAATTATAGCATATATGCATAAATTTGGTGGTATAAGCTATATGAAAAAATTATTTTTTATTAAATATCCTTCTCGCACTCCGTTCTCCAGCACGCAAAAACAATCAGCACCAGAATAATCAATAACAGCCATAAGTATTAAAGCTGCTGGCATAATCGTAAATTCTCTTCCATATGCATGCTCTCTAAGAAAGCTTAATAAATCATTTTTAGCTGTTAATTTATCATAGAATTCAGGCAAGGTAGCCCTATTAATAACATTCTTGTTTAATATAATTGGGAATAGCTTCAATATTTCAGTTCCACTTCCCCCCATGAGATATATTTTATCCACATTCATCATGCCAAAATGCGAAAGTTGATCATTAATATAAGAACATATCTCTTTCTCTTCGTGCTGATTTGGGAAATCTCCTTCTACAAACATATCCTTAACCTTTAAAGCGCCTATGGGCAAACTTATGCATTTAGTTAAGCCTGACTTGTCGTACATAAATATCTGCCCGCTTCCGCCTCCGATATCCATCCCTACACCTTCTTCAATGCCTGAGTGATATTTCATACTTAGCATGTCACAAAGAGCTTCGCCCTCGCCTGAAAGAAGTTCTACTGGTAGTGTACACTCCTTACGCAAATAATTTACAACATCATAACCATTTGAAGCATCACGTAAAGCCGCCGTAGCAAAAGCATGCACATTCCTACAC
>CAVEWD010000089.1:0-3400 GCA_963619195.1 bacterium
ACCTAAAGGTATGCCAAATTCTGATTATTCACTTAGACCAGTGGCTGAAGATTTAGAGGCATTGCTTGGTGAAGAAGTTATTTTTTCAGATGATGATATGGTTGTAGGTGACATCGCGGATGCAGATGTTAAAGCCTTCAAAAGTTCCACTACGCGAGTTCTCCTTCTTCAAAACACTCGTTTTCGCAAAGAAGAAGAGGAAAATGACCCTGAATTTGCAAAGAAATTGGCCTCTTATGCCGATAAATTTGTATTAGATGCATTTGGATGTGCTCATAGAGCTCATGCATCTACAGTTGGTGTTGCCGACTATATTCCAGCATATGGCGGTTTTTTAATCGAGAATGAAGTGAATTTTTTACAAACAGCTCTCGAAAATCCATCCAAGCCATTTACTGTGATAATGGGAGGTGCGAAAGTTTCTGATAAAATTGGAGTAATAAGAAATCTGTTAAAAAAGGCTGATAATATACTTATTGGTGGGGCAATGGCTAATACATTTTTGAAATCAGAGGGGTATAATGTAGGAATATCCAAATTTGAAGAAGATAAATTGATGTTAGCCAATAGTTTATTGAAAGAAGCAGAAGACAGTGGAGTAAAAATCTACCTACCTGTGGATGTTTATGGTTCTACAGAGTTTTCGAACGATACACCGAAGGTTCTTTACGATATTAACAACATACCCAATGATGTGATGTCTCTAGATATTGGCAGCAGGACCGCAAAGCTTTATTATGACATAATAAAATCAAGCGAAACTGTGGTGTTTAATGGGCCTATGGGCGTTTTTGAGATGATTAATTATGAAGATGGAACTAGAGCAGTAATAGATGCAATGGCTGAAAGTGATGCACTAACCATAGTAGGTGGTGGTGATTCTGCTGCGGCAGTTGCAAGCTTTGGTATGGAAAATAGGATGTCACATATATCTACAGGAGGCGGAGCATCTTTGGAGATGCTTGAAGGCAAGGTTTTGCCAGGAATAAAAATCTTGCAATAGTGTAAAATAAGAAGGTTATGAGAAAAAAAATAATTGCTGGAAATTGGAAAATGTTCAAAAACAACTATGAAACAAAGATTTTTTTTGAGCAGTATTTAGATCGACTCTTTAGAGAAGATGTTGATATTTATGTATTCACACCATTTACCGACCTAAAATCAGCTTGTGATTCAGTCTGTGGCACACAAGTTAAAATTGGTGCGCAAAATATGCATTATAAAGATGATGGTGCTTTTACGGGTGAAATAAGTGCAGATATGTTGAGAGAGCTCGGTGTAGAATGCGTATTAATAGGACATTCCGAACGCAGAAAGTATTTCGGTGAAAGCAATGAAACGGTAAATTTAAAGTTACGGAAAGCCTTAGAAAAAAATTTAATTCCTATTATGTGTATAGGTGAAGACTTGGAAGATAGGGAAAATGGCAGAACATTTAATGTTATTGAAAAACAGCTCGATGATGGTTTAAAGAACATCAATTCTCCTGATTTTGTCATAGCATATGAACCGATTTGGGCAATAGGGACAGGCAAAACCGCAACAAATGATCAAGCAGAAGATGTTTGTTTCTTTATAAGAGAACATTTGCGAAAAACTTTTGGAAATGTGTGTGATGAAATTCGTATACTGTATGGAGGGAGCGTAAAACCAACAAACATCGTTGGATTAATGTTTAAGGAAAACATTGATGGTGTTTTAGTAGGTGGGGCGAGCCTTACTGAAGATTTCGTAAAAATAGTGAATTATTAATAAATTGCCGCATTAATGCGGCTTTTCTTTAAGGAGAGAAATATGGCAAAAACTATACTTGCTATTTTAGATGGATATGGTTACGCTGAAGCAAATGCTTTCAATGCAATTACCTGTGCGAACACCCCTTTTATTGACAATTTACTTCATAAATATAATTGGAATTTGCTAAAATGTAGCGGTCTTTCAGTTGGCCTTCCTGATGGCCAAATGGGGAATAGTGAAGTTGGTCATTTGAACATAGGCGCAGGTAGGGTAGTTTATCAAGATTTGACAAGAATAACAAAAGATATTGAAAGTGGTATATTCTTTAAAAACAATACTTTCGAGGATGCCATAAAAAATGTTAAAGAAAAAGGATCTAATCTTCATTTAATGGGATTGATTTCAGATGGTGGTGTACATTCAGAATTAGAACACCTAAAAGCTCTTGTTCAACTTGCAAAACAAAATGAAGTTAATAATGTATACATACACTGTTTTATGGATGGTCGTGACACTCCTCCCTCATCCGGAATCGAATATATACGAGATTTAGAACACTACCTGTTAGAAGAGAAGATCGGTCAAATTGCAACAGTGATTGGTCGCTATTATGCGATGGATAGAGATAAACGATACGATCGACTTCAGAAAGCGTATGATGCATTAATTTGTGGTAAAGGGGAGTATTCAGAATCGCCTGAAGATGCTGTGCTCAATTCGTACGCCTGCGGTGTTACTGATGAGTTTATATTACCACATATTATTACTAATGAGGGACTTCCTATTGCAACTATTTGCGACGGTGATAGTATTATATTTTTTAATTTCCGTGCGGATAGAGCGCGAGAGCTTACTGATGCAATTACTCAAAGTAACTTTAATGGTTTTACAAGAGAAAAGACTTCAGATGTTTATTTTGCATGCATGACCTCATATGATGAAGATTTTAGTGGAATTCATGTTGCTTATAAACCTCAGTTATTATCTAATACATTAGGGGAATATCTTAGTAAACATAATAAGAAACAGCTGAGAATTGCTGAGACAGAAAAGTATGCTCATGTTACATATTTTTTCAATGGCGGTGTTGAAAAATGTTACCAAAATGAAGATAGGATCCTTATAGAATCACCTAAAGTAGCTACATATGATTTAAAACCTGAAATGAGCGCATTAGAGATAACTGATAAATTGGTTGAAGCTATAAAAAGCGAAGAGTATGATTTTATATTGGTAAATTATGCAAATTGTGACATGGTAGGGCATACTGGCATTATGGAAGCTGCTGTAAAAGCTGTAGAGACTGTTGATCATTGCATTGAAAAAGTTTACAATACATCTATAGATTCAAATTATACTTTAATGATAACAGCTGATCATGGCAATGCTGAGGTTATGTTTAAAGATGGTAAAGTAGTAACATCACATACCACTAATCCAGTCATATTTACAATATGTGATGATGATATAAAAGGCATCAATGAAGGGTGCCTTTGCGATATCGCACCAACGATTTTAGAGATAATGAACCTTCAACAACCTCGTGATATGACAGGACATAGCTTATTAGTAAAATAAGTTTGTGTATTAAATAAATTTTATTACAAAAATTTTAGGAGTGATTAATCTAATGATTGCATTTTTAGGCACACCGGATCCGATT
>CAVEWD010000089.1:3410-3925 GCA_963619195.1 bacterium
GAGGTGGTATGCAATTATGCTTTGCCTTGGAATAATGTGCGGTCTTGCGGTTTTTATTTATAGGGCAAAAAAGGTTGGATTCGAAGAAAGTAATTTGTATGATATTTTTCTTGTAATGATACCATGTGCTATTCTTGGAGCGAGATTATATTATGTGTTATTTTATGATCTAGACTATTACTTAGCACACCCAAAGTATATATTTGCAATTTGGAGAGGTGGACTGGCAATTCATGGAGGAATAATATTTGGAATGATAGGTGCACACATAGTATGTAGACATCACAAATTCGATATTCTTCAAATTCTTGATTTGCTAGCGCCATGCCTTGCATTAGGACAAGCTATTGGTAGATGGGGAAATTATTTTAATCAAGAAGCGTATGGTGTCGAAACTTCTTTACCATGGGCAATTCGCGTTTATCCAAATGGTATAGGCTATGTAAATGTGCATCCAACTTTTTTATATGAATCATTGTGGGATCTTTTGGTATTTTTCTTGCTTATATTTATTG
>CAVEWD010000089.1:3935-4314 GCA_963619195.1 bacterium
TTTATTGTTTGTAAAAAAACAAAATATTTTGGTGAAGTGACCTGTTGGTATTTTATTTTATATTCAGTTGGACGTTTTTTTATTGAAGGATTTCGTACGGATAGTCTATATTTTTGTGGCATCAGACAAGCTCAAATTATATCTGTCATTCTTATAATATGTTCAATTATATTTTTGAATATAATACATAGGAAAAATTTTTTAAAGGATAAACACATTAATGGATAAAATAAGGCTTGACGTCTTAATGGTTAATAAAGGACTTTCTGAAACCCGTGAAAAGGCAAAGGCATTGATAATGTCAGGCGAAGTTTATGTAAATGGTGTAAAGATAGATAAGGCAGGAACTCGATTCGAAAATAGTTGTATTGTTGAGGTT
>CAVEWD010000090.1:0-4304 GCA_963619195.1 bacterium
GTTATAGACAGCGGGGTTGGCGGCCTTACCGTGGCCTCCTATCTCACCAAGGCTCTTCCCAACGAGGAGCTCATCTATTTTGGAGACTCCGCCAACATGCCCTATGGAAACCGCAGCAGAGAGGAAATAATTAATCTTGCCACAAATATGATTGAGTTTCTGGAGAAAAAAGGCGTTAAGGCAATTTTAGTGGCCTGCAACACCATAAGCTCCTTCATAGATGAAATACCTTCCTCCACAAGCTTAATTAGCATTGTGAAGGCGGGAGTCGCAGAGGCTCTTCGAATAAGCGAGGAAGGGGAAACCGTGGGAGTTATGGCCACAAAAGCCACTGTGGAAAGCCGCTCCTACGAAAAGGAAAACGAAAAAATGGGGGGCAAAATTAAAATTGTAACCGGCTCCTCCACCTCCCTTCCCAAAATTATCGACCGAGAGCTGGAAAACACCTCCCTTTTGGTGGAAAAAATAAAGGAATGTGTGGACCCCATTTTGCAAAAGGCCCCCAACGCCACAAAGCTTATTTTAGGCTGCAGCCATTTCCCCATAATCAAGGAGGAAATAAGCGCCCTCTACCCCTCCCTCACCTTAATTGACCCGGCGCAAAGCCAGGTGGAGCTTTTAAGAAAATATTTAAGGGAAAACGGCGCCCTCAACGACAACCGTCGCGGCGGCAGCTTCACCCTTTTCACCTCCGGAGATGAAAGCGAATTTGCCTTAACCTTAAAAAAGCTTGATATGCAGCCCATTGAAACCATAAGGGTTTAGGAAAATATATAAAGGAGATTTTCATGATTTTCACATCAGACTGCATGTGCTGCCTAATAAAAAGAGAATTTGACGATATAAAAAACTTCAGCGACACCCAAAGAAAAAAGGAATTTTTCAAAGAAATTCTATCAGAGGTGCAAAACGCTCCCAAGGGGGAAAACGCCCCTGCGGTTTACGGCAAAATGTGCAGAATTAGAGAAAAATATTTCGGCCCGGTTTATGACTACAGCGCCGAAAAGGATAAATATAACAAAATGATATTAAAGCTGGAAAGCCGCCTTTCAGAGAGCCTTATTTCCCAGGACGACCCCCTGCTTTATGCCCTCAAGCTCTCCCGAGCCGGCAACTACATCGACTTTGGCGCCCTGCCTTGCGTGGACGACGACTACCTTTTCTCCCTTCTCACCCAGTGCGGAGAAACAAATATTTCCAATGAGGAATATGAAAGCTTTAAGACCGATTTGAAATGCGCCAAAACCCTCACCCTTCTTTGCGACAACTGCGGGGAAATTGTGTGCGATAAAATCCTTCTTAAAACCATAAGGGCCATTTTCCCGGATATTTCCTTTTATGCCATGGTTCGAGGCGAGGCTGCCTTAAACGACGCAATTATGGAGGATGCGAAATTTGTGGGGCTTGATGAAATTGCCCAAATTGTGGACAACGGCACCAATGTGGCCGGCACCCCCCTGCAAAGCATGCCTAAAGAGGCTGTGGATATAATTAAAAACAGCGACGTCATAATTTCCAAGGGCCAGGCAAACTTTGAAACCCTCTTTGGCTGCGGGCTGAATGTTTACTACATTTTCCTTTTGAAGTGCGATTTGTTCTCGGAAATTTTCGGTCTGCCAAAATTCACAGGAATGTTCATTAACGACAAAAATGTTCATGTGCCCGAGGAGTATTTAAGCTGAGCTTAGATAACATTTCATATTAAAGCTATTAATAAATAACCTTTATTTCCAAAATGCAAAATATTTCATTTCCGGACATAAAAAGTTTTTACTTCAGGATATGAAAAATCTTTACACTAATAATACTAATAAGAGTAATACTAAAAGAATAATACTGAGGTGAGGGGAAACGCGGGAGCGTTTCACCCCCGCAATAAGGAGAAGCTCATGAAAATCTCAAAGAAGGATGCCCTCTTGTGGTTTAAATTTTTTTGTGAATATCCCCCAGAGGAAATTCCCCCAAAGCAGGAGGAAATAATCTATTCTGTCTTCAGCCAGATTGAGGAGGCGGTTATGGCCAAAAGAGAAGCCTTCGCCTGCGAAATTAAGGGGCTTTGCAGCCTGGAGGGCAGAAGCTTTTTTGTGGGAGATGAAAAAAAATTTTCCCCTGGCTGCCGCAGCTGCCTTTTGGGCACAGGGCTTAGCGCCATAAGAAAAACAAATAAGTGCAACCTCTCCTGCAAATTCTGCTACGACTACGGCCAAATGAACTCCCAGCCCTCAATTGGCGAGGGCTTATGGGAAATTGGCGGCACCCGTTTTTATGAGCGGGACCTCCCACTTCTTTTTTCCATGGGAAATCGCCCAACAGGGGTGGCTTATGTTTATTTGGAGCCCTTTATGGAAATTGAGAAATATTATTCCATAATAAAAAAGTTCTCCCAAGAAAACATTTACCAGCATATGTACACCAACGGCACCCTTGCCACCGAGGAAAATCTCAAAGCGCTAGGGGAAGCCGGCTTAAACGAGCTGCGCTTTAATTTAGGCGCAAGCGCTGTGAGCGAAAAGGTTATTAATGCCATGGCAATAGCCAAAAAATATATTCCTTCAGTGGGCATAGAAACCCCCATGACGCGGGAATTTTACGCCGAATTTGAAAAGAAAAAGCAGAAAATTCTCCAAACAAACCTCGATTTCATGAATTTAGCCGAGGTGCACCTAAACGAAAACAACATTGCAAATTTTGCCGGCGAGAGCATGTATATCACCCACATGGGCTACATTTCCCCCATTGTCAGCGGAGATATTGCCCTTCAAATTATGAAGGAGGCTTCCCTGGAGGGTTGGGAGCCGGCTGTGCATTTTTGCAGCAACCTCACAAAGTTTGCCCGGGATTTAAACCTTGCCTCCCATGAAGGCGGCTGGTTTGGCAAAAGCGGCTACGGCATGGAATTTGATTATATCCCCTTTGAATATTTCCTCCCCACCCTTGAGGATGAGGACTTCTATTTCCTTGAGGAGCAGAGCCTTCCAAAGGGCTATGGCTTTGGAGATGTGGTGCTGTAGCTACCCCGCATAGGGGAAAAAATATAAATAAAAAAAATCGCAAGATTTTAAATCCTGTCACTTTTTGTCATTTACAGTCACCCCCGTAGGTGGTAAAATGGTAACATGAAAGAATTGAAACCAAAAGAAAACGATAAACTTAACAGCTCATTCAGCCCGAATCCACCGGAGGCGGGCTTTTTTAGTGGCGGCTTTTTTATGTTTCCAAAGTGCCTTCTAACCAATGAGGCATTTTCGGGCTTATCCCTTCAGGCAAAGGTTTTGTTTGCCTTAATTCTAGACCGCCTTTGCCTATCGGAGAAAAACGGCTGGAGAGATGCTTCCGGCGTTTTTATTTATTTTAAGCTAAGCGAAATTGCCCGCTATTTAGGCTGTTCAGCCCCCTCCGCCGCAAAATATTTAAAGGAGCTAACAAAATCCGGCCTTATTACCCGCAAAAGACAAGGGCTTTGCAAGCCTGATGTGATATATCCCGCCTTTGAAATGCATGATGCTCTCCCCCAAGAAGCCTCCTCTGTAAGCTCTAAGCAAGCTCTTAAGCCTGAGGGGTTAGCAAAACAAAGCTTTGCTGCCCCAGCTCCACAGGAAATCACCGCTTACATAAACGAAAACTCCCTTAACGTGAAGCCCCAAGCCTTTTGCGACTACTATTCCTCCAAGGGCTGGAGAGTGGGGAAAAACAAAATGACCGACTGGAGGGCGGCTCTTAGGCGCTGGAGCATGCGGGAGGATGAATTTGAAAAGGAAAGGAGGCGCGCTTTTAGGCCTAAAAGAGGCGACATAACCGTTTTGGAGGACGAGCCCAACTACAGCATTGCCGATTTAGAGAAGGCGCTGTTTGGCACAGGGTAGCTCACTTAATTAAGCCTCCTTAAGGATTTAAGCTCCTTAGGGAGGTTTTGTTATGGCAAACTATTTAATTATTAATTATGTTAATTGCTAATTTTGCGCACCAATACCCGCTTTAACATTTTTACGCCTTTTCAAAAGAGCTGCCTACTCAATTCCATGCTGCACTGGAGCGTATTGTCCTAATTCCTCGGTCTCATGCGCTTTAGCCTTCACGCTTTCGTAGTTGTCAAACACGAAGCGGTAGTAGTCGTTATATAAAATGGCATTTGAAATGGCAAATTTGTTTGAAGCAGTCTGCTTTACCTTCTGCACATAGCCTGCGCTTAGGGTGGTGTCCTCTTGAGTGTAGGTTAAGGTGTCGGTGTCGGCATCATAGCGCAGCTTATCGGTTATGATGCTGCCGTTGCTTAATAAAGCCATGTGCATTGAGCAGCTTAGCAC
>CAVEWD010000091.1:0-4290 GCA_963619195.1 bacterium
GTAGCCCCAGTTGAAGCCGCAAAGCACGCTGGAGGCTCCCATGGAAATGCCGTCTAAAAAAACAGGGTGATTCTCTCCTAAGCGCTCTTTTAAGTAGTTTGCCCACAAAACCAAGTCTCTTCCTTCATTTATGCCATAGGTTATGTAGCGCCCTTCGCTGGTAGAGTGGGCTCTTTGGTTTATAACCAAAAGGTTTGAGTCCAAATTTTCATAAAAAAGCCTTAGTGCCACGGAAAAATCTCTAAAGCAATCTCCTCGGTATCCATGGGCGCACAAAATTGTGCGGCGAGCCCTTGGATTTTCGAAAAAATAGCCTGTAAGGGTAAGAGAATCGAAGGATTTAATTGAAACTTCCTCTTTTCTTTGATTCTTCGACCACTCCACTCCCTTTGCTGCCTCCTGTTCATGGCCGGCTAGAAAGTCGTTGTTCATAAGGCGGTTTAAAAGCTTAGCCACCACCCCAGGGTTGCGGTTGAAAATATAATTAAATAAAATATATACCATAATAATGTATAGCAAAACGATGCAAAAAAGAACAGTCAAAGCAGCCCTCATTTTTTTCTCCTTAAAATATGTTTATAAAAAAATATATATAAAATTATAACGCAGGCAGTGGCGTTAGTGTGAAAAAATCAAATCTTAAAAAAACATTAAGTTTACCCCTAAAAGAAAACTATTTTTAATAATCTCTTGACATATAGACAAAGAAGTGATAAATTGATGATGTTGATTAGCACTCAACTAATAAGAGTGCTAACAAAAAGGTGAATGTATGGATAAAAACGAAAGAAAGTTTGACATCCTGTATTCAATTGTGAAAGATTACATCAAAACCGCTGAGCCGGTGGGTTCAAGGACCATTGAAAAGAAATACAACATTGGTATTTCCTCCGCTACAATCCGTAACGAAATGGCAGACCTTGAGGAGATGGGCTTTCTGATTCAGCCCCATGCCTCCGCTGGAAGAATTCCTTCGGAAAAGGCATATAGGCTTTATGTGGATAAGTTCATGCAGAGCATCGACATCGACAACTACATTAAAGACGATGTCCGCCAGCTCTACCACCACTATTTTGGCGAGTTGAACGAGGTAATGAGAAAAACCGCTCAAATTTTAACCAAGCTTACCAATCTCACCTCCCTTGTTACAACCCCAAACATTTCAAGGCTCAACATTAAGGACATACGCCTTCTTCACATTGAGGAAAAGCGTGTGCTTTTGGTTGTAATAACAAAGGAAGGGATTGTCAAAAGCACAGAGCTAAAACTAACGGTTGTTCCTGAAGTGTCGCAGCTTGAGAGGCTTACAAACTTCCTGAACTTATGCGCAAAGGATATGCAAACTGAAATTTCAGTGTCGAATTTTGCCACGGCAATTGATGCGCTTACCCCAATTGAGCAGAAAATGCTGGGAGAAATTGTGGAAACAATTAAGTCGCTGTTTAGTGAAGAGGCCGACTCCAGGCTTTATGCCAACGGAATTACGGAAATATTCAAATATCCGGAATTTCGCAACGACATGGAAAAGGCAAAGCGTTTCTTAGAGGCGCTGCACCGCCAGGATTTGATGACACAAATTGTGTCGGAAATGGCTTCTGATGGCTTAAGCATCAAAATCGGCTCGGAAAACAGTCTTGAGGAGCTAAGCGAATGCAGTGTCATAAGCGCCACCTACCGCCTAAACGGCAAGCCCATAGGCTCCATTGGCATTGTGGGCCCCACAAGGCTCAACTACGACTACTGCGTGTCCGTTATAAATGCGCTCACTAAAGAGCTTACAGATCATCTCAATGAATCACTGGGAGGTACGCAATCAGGTAATGGAGAAGGAAAATAATAAAATATCCTCTGAAAATGAGGAGCTTTGCGAAAAGCTGGATGAAATATTAAAGGAAAATCCCAATGAGGAGCCAAATGGAAAGGCCGAGCCTTCCTCTGAAGAGTGCAAAGCCGAAAATAAAGCTTCAGATGAAAAAATGGTTTCTCAAAAGGAATATGATGAATTAAACGAACGTTACATGAGGCTTTATGCTGATTTTGAAAACTATAAAAAGCGCTCCATTAAGGAGAAGGCAGACTCTCTTATTTATGCCTGCGCTCCCCTAATGGAAAAGCTCATTAGCGTTAAGGATAACATGGAAAGGGCTCTTAGCTCCCAAAGCGAAGGCTCACCTCTTTTCGAGGGCTTGAAGCTGGTGGAAAAGCAGTTTAGCGAAATTCTTTCAGCTGAGGGCTTAACCCAGATTGAAACAGAAAATAAACCTTTCGACCCAAATTATCATAATGCGGTTATGCTGGATAATGATGATGAAAAGGAGGATAACATCATTACCTGTGAATTGCAAAAGGGCTACACGTTTAAAGATAAAGTTATCAGACCATCAATGGTGAAGGTAAACAAGAAAAATTAACTTAAATGGAGGAATATATACTATGTCTAAAGAAAAAATTATAGGTATCGACCTTGGTACCACAAACTCATGTGTTGCAGTTATGGAAGGCGGAGAAGCCGTTGTTATAACAAACTCTGAAGGAGCCAGAACCACCCCTTCAGTTGTGGCCTTCGCTAATGGTGAGAGATTGGTTGGTCAGGTGGCAAAACACCAGGCAGTTACCAACCCTGAAAAAACAATCTCTTCCATCAAAAGAGAAATGGGTTCAAACTACAAAGTAAATATCGACGGAAAAGCCTACACACCGCAGGAAATTTCCGCTATGATTCTGCAGAAGCTTAAAAAGGACGCTGAAAACTACATTGGCGAAACAATAACAAAGGCAGTTATCACCGTTCCTGCTTACTTCTCAGACGCACAAAGACAGGCCACAAAGGACGCAGGCAAAATTGCAGGCTTGGAGGTTTTAAGAATCATCAACGAACCAACCGCAGCAGCTTTGGCCTATGGTCTTGATAAAGAAGAAAACCAGAAAATCATGGTTTACGACCTTGGTGGCGGCACCTTCGATGTTTCCATTTTGGAATTAGGCGAGGGGGTATTTGAAGTTTTGGCCACCAACGGCAACAACCACCTTGGCGGAGATGACTTCGATAAGAGAATAATGGACTACCTTATTTCTGAGTTTAAAAACTCCACAGGAGTTGACCTCTCTGGAGATAAAATGGCTGTGCAAAGACTTAAGGAAGCTGCTGAAAAGGCTAAAATCGAGCTTTCCAGCGCCACAACAGCAAATATCAACCTGCCCTTCATCACAGCCACAGCTGATGGACCAAAGCATCTTGACATCACACTCACAAGAGCTAAATTCGAAAGCCTCATTGAAGACCTCATTCAGGCCACCACAGAGCCTGTTAAAAAGGCTATTGCCGACAGCGGACTTTCTGTTGGTGAAATCAACAAGGTTATCTTGGTGGGTGGCTCCACAAGAGTTCCTGCAGTTCAGGAAGCTGTTAAGAAAATCACAGGCAAAGAGCCCTTCAAGGGCATCAACCCGGATGAGTGCGTAGCCATCGGCGCTGCAATTCAGGGTGGCGTTTTAGCAGGAGATATAAAAGATGTTCTTCTTTTGGATGTAACACCGCTTTCATTGGGTATTGAAACCTTAGGAGGCGTGTTCACAAAGCTTATTGAGAGAAACACCACCATCCCAACCAAGAAGAGCCAGGTGTTCTCAACTGCTGCCGATAACCAAACTGCAGTTGATATTCACGTGCTTCAGGGCGAGCGAAAAATGGCTGCCGACAACAAAACTCTTGGCCGCTTCCAGTTGGCCGGAATTCCTCTTGCTCCAAGAGGAGTGCCACAAATTGAGGTTACCTTCGATATCGATGCCAACGGCATCGTAAATGTTTCTGCTAAGGACTTAGGCACCAACAACGTTCAGAACGTGGTAATTCAGTCCAGCACAAATATGTCCAGCGAGGATATCGACAAGGCCGTTAAGGAAGCTGAACAGTATGCCGCTGAAGACAGCAAGAGAGAAGAACTCATAACAGAAAAGAATAACGCTGACTCCCTTATTTATCAAACAGAAAAATCCCTCAAGGATTTGGGCGATAAAGTTACAGAAAGCGAAAAATCCCCAGTTGAAGCTGCAATTGCCGAGCTTAAGGCTAAAATGGAGGCAGACGACATTGATGGCATGAAAGCTGCCAATGAAAAGCTCCAGCAGGCCTTCTACCCAATTGCCCAGAAGATGTACTCACAAGGCCAGGCTCAGGGTGCCCAGGGTGCAGGAGCCTCTGAGAACACTCAAGGTCAGAGCCAAAGCCAGGGAGGCAGCACAAACAACGATGACGACAACGTAGTGGATGCAGACTACGAGGTTGTTGAC
>CAVEWD010000092.1:0-4289 GCA_963619195.1 bacterium
GAACTAATCTTAATCTATATCCTGCACAATTTCATCTTTTGAAAGATTTTTTTCCAAAACAGATGGATTAGCGAGTAATTTTTCCAACATTCTAAGGGAAAGAGAAAGATACAGTCCATCGCAGATTCTCTCATCCACAGTAACCCCAATTGTAAAAAGCTTTTCCACATTAATTTCACCCCTATGAGCCAAAGGTCTCTCCTCATTTTTACCAAGAGATAAAAATACACTGGCTGTGCCGAAATTGTAAAGATGGTGATAAATATACCCCAGCTTAATGGATTTAACATTTGTTAAAAACATGCTGGTATGGAAGGGGCTTGCCTCTATGATGCTTTTCGGCATAATGTTCCAATCATCCAGCTTCATAACAAAATGCACATTACTCTTTATCATTCCATTTGGCAGTTTCATAAAGAGTTTCGCCAATTTGTCAGTTAAATTGTCAGCTTCCCCAGTTTTTATGAGCTTGATTTCATTTAAAATTTTGTCATTAATCTCAAATATATTCTCAGTGCCATCCAGGGTTATTTTTAAAAGTATCTCCTCAGCATCGTCTGTGAGAGCCTTCTTCACCACAAAGACCACCACAAAGTTGTTCCTGGCATAAATTCTTCCGTTCACAACAAATCTGTTTAAATGAGGTCTTTGAGTGAGCATTCTCACATAGGCACTTATTAGAATGCTCATGTAGGACAGCTCATGTCCTTCAGCCTTTTTCTCTTTAATGTAGGCATCTAAGGGTTCACAGGCAAATTCCTTTTTAGACATTACTTGAGATTCCGCTCTGGTGCGCATTATGTAGGGAACCATGCAGAATATTGGGTCGAGGCTTTTTATTCTTCTTCCATCGCTTCTCTTTGAAAACATGTTATAAATCCCGCACTCTCGTAAAATAAATAAAATATATAAATACTTTTATGTTATTTTAATTTAAACCTAAGCATATGTCAACGCAAAATTTCACCGTGTAAAATTCTTAATATAATTTTTCAAATCAAGCTAATGCGCTAAATCAAAAACAGGCAAAGTAGCATAATTAAGCACAAAAAAGCACTTCTTTATCAAAAAAATTGTTGACATTTTCAGCTATAAAATGATACAATAACATGTCCCGTTTAGACGGCATGTTTTTTATGCGCCTAAATTAAGATGACACACATTAGATTTCCAAGAAAGGAGAATAAAATGCCAACAATCAACCAGATAGTTCGTAAAGGCAGACACGACTTAGTTTCTAAAACTAAAACACCTGCCCTTAAGGCAAATCCTCAGAGACGTGGCGTTTGCATGGTGGTTAGAACAGCAACACCTAAAAAGCCTAACTCAGCTATGAGAAAGATAGCAAGGGTAAGACTCACCAATGGTATCGAAGTTACTGCATACATCCCCGGCATCGGTCACAATCTTCAGGAACACAGCGTTGTTATGGTCAAGGGCGGCAGAGTTAGAGACCTCCCAGGTGTTCGTTATAAAATCATCCGTGGTGCATTAGATACCACAGGTGTTGCCAACAGAATGCAGGCCAGAAGCAAATACGGCGCAAAGAGACCTAAAGCGAAGAAAAAGTAAAGCTTGAAAATTTTATGTGTATGATCTTATAGAATAGATAAATGCACAGACGGCAGTGAAATCCTGTCGAGTACCGATGAAAATTAATTTTAATAGGAGGGAAGTAAAGTGCCAAGAAAAGGACCGGTAGCCAAAAGAGAAGTTTTACCTGATCCTATTTACTCCAGCGTGGTTGTTACAAAGCTTGTAAACAATATCATGCTTGATGGTAAAAAAGGAACAGCACAACAAATAGTATATGGCGCCTTCGATATCCTTGCAGAAAAAACAGGTAAAGAACCTTTAGCTGCATTCGAAGAAGCCTTAAACAACATTATGCCTGTATTGGAAGTAAAAGCTAGAAGAGTCGGCGGTTCAACTTATCAGGTGCCTATTGAAGTGTCTCCTGCAAGAAGACAAACTCTTGGGCTCAGATGGCTCGTTACCAATGCAAGAAAAAGAAGCGAACGCACAATGAAGGAGCGTTTAGCTGGAGAATTGCTTGACGCCACCCATAACACAGGTGCTTCTGTCAAGAAAAAAGAAGATACTCACAGAATGGCAGAAGCCAACAAGGCGTTTGCACATTATAAGTGGTAAGTGAGAAGATAATGAACAGAACGGAAATACTTAAAAATACCAGAAATATCGGAATTATGGCGCACATTGACGCCGGTAAAACCACCACAACAGAGCGTATTCTTTTCTATTCAGGAAAGATCCACAAAACTGTGGAAACTCATGAGGGTGGCGCAACGATGGACTGGATGGAGCAGGAGCAGGAAAGAGGCATAACAATCACCTCTGCTGCAACCACTACCACTTGGCGTAACTGCACCATCAACATCATCGACACTCCGGGCCACGTGGACTTCACCGTTGAGGTTGAGCGTTCACTTCGTGTATTAGACGGAGCAGTGGCAGTGTTCTGCGCAAAGGGCGGAGTTGAGCCTCAGTCTGAAACAGTTTGGCGTCAGGCTGATAAATACTCTGTTCCAAGAATTGCCTATGTAAATAAAATGGATATTATGGGCGCTGACTTCTTCAATGTTGTCAGCATGATCGAAGACCGTCTTGGAGCGAATCCAGTACCCATTCAGCTTCCAATAGGCAAGGAAGAAACTTTTGTTGGTATGGTGGACCTAATTGCCATGAAGGCTAACATCTTCAAAGATGATTTAGGAAAGGTGATTGACATCACCGATATTCCTGAAGATATGGTTGACCTTGCTAATGAATACAGAGAAAAAATGATTGAATCTATCTCTGATTACGACGAAGCTATCATGGAAAAATTCCTTGAAGGCGAAGAAATCAAGGTAGAGGAAATCAAGGCAGCTTTAAGAAAAGCCTGCATTGCCAACGAACTAATACCAGTGGTTTGTGGCTCATCATTCAAGAATAAGGGTGTTCAGGAAGTTTTGGACTGCGTAGTTGACTACCTCCCCTCACCTCTTGATATTCCACCAGTTAAGGGAAATGATCCCAAAACTGGAGAAGAAATGGAGCGTCATGCCAGCGATGACGAACCCTTCGCAGCATTGGCCTTCAAAATTATGGCAGACCCCTTCGTGGGCAAACTTGCCTTTACTCGAATTTACTCAGGCACCCTCACAGCAGGATCCTACATTTACAACTCTGTAAAGGGTAAGAAGGAACGTGTGGGCAGAATTTTGAGAATGCATGCAAATTCGAGAACAGAGTTGGATAAAGCCTATGCCGGCGACATAGTTGGTCTTGTGGGCATGAAGGACGTTTCAACAGGTGACACGCTTTGTTCTGAAGACGAGCCAATCCATCTCGAATCAATGGAATTCCCAGATCCAGTTATTTCTGTGGCAATTGAGCCTAAGACAAAAGCTGGTGAAGACAAAATGATTTCTGCACTTCTCAAACTTGCAGAGGAGGACCCAACCTTTAAGTTCACCTCCGACGACGAAACAGGCCAGACAATAATATCTGGTATGGGAGAATTGCACCTTGAAATCATCGTAGACAGACTTTTGAGGGAGTATAAAGTAGAAGCAAATGTGGGACGTCCACAGGTTGCATACAAAGAAACCATCACGAAGCCTGCCTCAGAAAATTATCGCTATGTTAAGCAAACAGGTGGTAAGGGCCAATACGCACACGTTGTTTTGGAAATCGAACCAAACGAACCCGGCAAGGGATACGAATTTGAAAGTCGCATTGTGGGCGGTGTTGTGCCTAAGGAATACATCGAGCCTGTTAATAAGGGTATTCAGGAAGCCATGCAAAACGGCGTTTTAGCTGGATATCAAACATTAGACGTGAAGGTTGCTTTAGTGGATGGTTCATCCCACGAGGTTGACTCCTCAGAAATGGCCTTCAAAATTGCAGGTTCCTTGGCATTCAAAGAAGCAGCTAAGAAGGCTGGCCCTGTGCTTATTGAACCAATCTTCAAAATTGAGATCGTTGTTCCTGATGACTACTTAGGAGATGTTATAGGAGATCTCACATCAAGAAGAGGACGTATTGAAAGCATGGAGGACAGAGCAGGAGCAAAGGTTGTGCACGGCTATGTGCCGCTTGCAGAGACCTTCCAATACACCACAGCCCTTCGTTCAAAAACTCAAGGTCGTGGTACCCACACTCTGCAATTCTCACACTATGAACAGGTGCCAAATTCAGTAGCTGAAAAAATAATTGGTAAAAAATAAATTTAAAAAGGAGCATAAAAATGGCTAAACAACATTTTGAGAGAACCAAACCGCATG
>CAVEWD010000093.1:0-4165 GCA_963619195.1 bacterium
ATTTAAAAAAATATTGCTTATTTTAAGCGGAAAGGAAATTTATGAAAGTAAAAAAATTAAAAAATGCCTTGGCCATTGTTATGGCTTTAGTGATGGTATTTGCTTCTTTGCCAATAAGTGCATTTGCAACAGAGGGTAAAGTGCACGTGATAGTGGAAAACACCACCTTCACATCTGCTGTGGACGGCAAAGAACCTGCATTCACAGGCCAAATAGTTGACACCGAAGTTGACTTGACCGAAGGCGCCACCATGCTTAGCTGCCTTAAAGCTGCTTTGGAAGCTGCAAATTTGAACTGCGAAGTGGTTGAAGCCACAGGCTATGTCAGCAGCATCAACGGCCTTGCCGAAAAAGACGGAGGAGGAGATGCTGGTTGGATGGCCTCGCTCAATGACTGGTTTGTGAATGAATCAGTTAAAGATGTGAGCGTTGCAGCAGGTGACGAAGTGCGCTTCATGTATACCTCCAATGGGCTTGGTGCTGACTTGGGGGCTGACTACAACGGAAAAGATAAAACCGTAAAATCTGTTGTTTTCAGTTCAGGTATGCTTAATAAGGTTTTTTCTTGGAATATCCATGAATACAATTTGGTGCTTCTCACGGGAACCGAAACGATAACCGTAAATCCCACAGCTTCCAACAAAAACTACCAAGTAAAGATATTTGTCGGAGAAACAGAGTACAAAAGAGGAACCGCCATACCCGTTGAAAACGGCATGGTTATCACAGTTAAGTGCGGCGATCCGTCGTGGCCTTCAATGAGCGACAACACACCCGAAGCGCAGGTTTATACCTTCACTGTATCTGTGGAGGACGAAAAAGACATAGCCTCGGGAACGGACGGAAACATCAACTGGGTGCTCAAATTTGACGGCACGCTTGTTGTCTCAGCAGTGGAAGGCACCGACGGAAAGATGAACGATTTTGCCAGCGGTAAAAAGGCACCCTGGGGCAACTATGCAGCGCAAATCAAGAAAGCAGCTATAGAAGATGGTGTTTCTAATATAGGTAATTGCGCATTTCAAGCTTATGGACAGCTTTCTTCTGTTGAGATTGCCAGTAGTGTAACCTCAATTGGAAGTAAGGCATTTATGAGTTGTCGTAAACTCACGGAAATTACTGTGCCCTGCAATGTTGGCAGCATGGCCTTTATGAACTGCACAGGACTTAAAACACTAAATTTTGTTGATGGGTTTGAAACTGCTGGAAATATGGCTTTTAATTTGTGCACTGCAATTGAAACCATAAATTTCCCTAAAACACTTAAAACTTTCAACACCACATGGTTTGCAAGAGCTGAAAACATGAAAAGCATGACTGTTGCTCCTGGAGGAGAGTTCAGCATGCAGAATGGTCTTCTTTGTCAGGGAACGAAGGTGATTTGGGCACCACCTTGTTTTGAGGGCGCTGTTACAGTTCCTGAAGGGATAACTGAAATTGGCGATGCAGCATTTAGCAAGAATAAAAAAATCACAACAGTTTCATTTCCAAGCACACTAAAAACAATAGGAGTAAGTGCTTTCGAAGATTCGTCTGTTAGTGGGGTCTTGGTTTTGCCGAAAAATATAACCTCTTATGGAAAGTTGGCATTTAGAAAGTGCCCCAATCTTCTTGAGGTTAAATTCGAAGCAAATGATGCTGATACCTTAACCCTGGGTAGTTCTCTGTTTGCTAATTGCCAAAATCTTAGAAGTATTGAAATTCCTGAGAATATAACCTCTCTTAATATGATGGTTTGGGACTGCGCAAGTCTTGTTTCTCTAGATTTGAAAAACGTCACTGAAATTAGCAAAGATGACCTTTCTTACAGATTAAATTCGTTGACCGGATTATATATACACAAATGTCTTACTCAATTTGATGAAACTTTTGTCGATACCCACCCTAAAGTGATTTACTATGAGGGCTCGGAAGAGGATTGGAACAAAATTTCCTTCAATGAAAAAACGAAGGAAAATATGGAAGAATATGATATACAGGTTGTTTACAATTATAACGGCACACCTAATGGCGAAACTCCTGTTATAAAAAATAAGCTTGAAGATATGAGTGTTCCTCAGTATTTGCGTTGTAATGCTTTGAAAGTTGATTTGGATACTGAAGAGAATACAAAAACAATTTGTTATTGGTATGTGGACGACGTGCTTGTAAGCACAGATGCGGCATATACACCCTCAACTGCCAGTCTTGGAACCGTTAAAATATATGCTAAAATAATCAGCATTAAAGATGGCAAGGTGGGAGTTGCATATACAAATACCATGAGCTTTACCGTAACAGAACTCTCTTCATCAAATCTTCTTGTCGGAAGCGGAACAGAGGAAGATCCTTATCTTCTAAGAAATGCTGAAGATTTAAACAATCTTTCTTCGTTGGTGGAATATTTCGACAGTTTTGAAGGCAAGCACTTCAAAATGACGGCGGATATAACCCTACCTGAGGGGTGGAAGCCCATAGGCTGCACAAAAGACGGCTCGGTTGATATAAAAAGAGGTGAAAATCTTGCTGCATTCTCCGGGATATTGGACGGCGACAACCATCTGCTCACAGTACCCAAAGGAGGCTTGCCACTGCTTGGTTATGTTAAAGGAGCTGAAGTTAAAAACCTCAATATTTACGGTGAGCAAATAGAGGGTTACGGCCTTGTAAATAATTTTGAAGGTGTTGGACTTTCGGGCAGCGCCATTATAATCGACAACGTTACCATAAAAAACGGCACCAAAACCCTTAAATCAGGTCTTCTGGGCGGCAACATCACCACAAACGGTTTTGCCGGTAACAGCGCAGGTTTTGTGGCAACAATTAAGAACTGCACTATTGAAGAAGGTGTTGTGATAGGTTACACAGGGGAACAAAGCTTAATGGGTGGCTTTGCAGGAAGAATGCAAGGCACTATTGAGAATTGTGTGAACTATGGCACTGTGAAGGGCAAGAGCTATGTTGGCGGCATTATTGGCACAAGAGATAATGCCATGGGACAATGTGAAGTTATAAATTGTAAATTTTATGGAACAGTTGAAGCCCAGGAGAATGCCGGCGGTATTGTGGGCGGAGGCTACACAAATGGCACAGCACCTAATGGAATTAAAATCACTGTTAAAGATTGCAATGTGGATGCCACAATTAAAGGTAAAAACAATGTAGGTGGCATTGTGGGAAGTGATGAATATGTGGCTCAAGCTTGGAATAGTTACGAGCTGATAAACAATAGCTTTGCAGGAACAGTGTCCGGCGAGAGCAATGTAGGCGGAATTATAGGCTTCTATGACAGCCTTAATAATATGGATAATATTTCTGGTAACACCTATACTTTGGACTGCGGAGCAGAAAGCTGGATAGGCTCGGTGAAATACATTGATACCAACTGCGAAAATCCTACCTCAAGAGAAGGAACAATGTATTTAAACACCGAAAATGATGTTAGTGGCTGCCCAACAGTAGCCGGCTGTGGTTGGAAAACAGGCTATAATCGTACTGATGACCCATTAGGAGCAGATTCCGACAAGCTTGCAAAGGGTGTGCCCAGCGACAAGATGATCGCAGCTGAAGTGGACAAACTCATTGACGCCATCGACATGACTGCGGAAGATAAAGCAGTGAAAGTGGCCGAAGCCAGAGCTGCTTATGAGGCACTCACGGATGCTCAGAAAGAATATGCGGAAAACCTCGCTAAACTCGAATCTTATGAGCAGCAGCTTACTGACGAAGAGAAAGCAGACGCAGTAGAAGCTCTTATCGACGCTATCGGCGAAGTAACGCTTGACAGCGGCAAAGATATAGAAACAGCAGAAAACGCATATAATGCCCTTACTGATGATCAAAATGCTCTCGTGGAAAATTATGATACCTTGCTTGAAGCCAGAAGTGCCTATGATGCCTTAAAGGCTGAAGAGGTTGCAAAGCTTATTGAGGCGCTTCCTGAAGCTGACAAGGTTACCTTGAATGATGCTGAATCCATAAAGACAGCCAGAGAGGCTTATGATGCTCTCACAAAGGAAGGCAAGATCTTAGTTCCAGAGGAATCCGTAAAGAAGCTGGAAGAAGCTGAAGCAGCCTACAACAAGCTCACTCCTAAAACCGGCGACGGCCTTGATGTTGTAATCTATATGACAGCTCTTGTGATAGCTGCTATGGTTTTAGTAGTAGTGGTTTATAAAAAGAGAAG
>CAVEWD010000094.1:0-4110 GCA_963619195.1 bacterium
GCGGTTAAGAGTAAAGCCAAAACCTTGTTTAATTTTTTTGCTTTCATAAGTTTCCTTTCTGCTTAAAAATAAGCGATATATTTTTCTTTTTAAAGAAATAAATTTATTATATATAAACACTCAAGGGAGTGGATTTTCCAAGGGCGCTAACCCCACCGCCATTTTAAGAATGGCCCTCCTCTCCTTTCAGGGGAGGCTGATTTTAAGCACTCTAATAAAAAAGCGCCAAGGATTTAATTTCCTTGGCGCAAACGTGTTTATGCGCTGGCATATTCATCTGTGGGAAAGCCGCAAATTAGTTGAACCGAATATCCTGACTTAGCGCATGGGACAACCCCGCATATTTTCAGCCTTCCCCGCCTTATGCGAGTGACCATGGCAATAGCCAAAGGAAAATATGCATTTGCGCATCACAGTGCCGTTTCTGCGTTGAGGCTTTTCACCCCATTCCTCTGTACCGGTTTATTAAAACCGGCCGGTGTTCTGTATGCTTGATATTAAATTTTTGTGGTGGAACACAAACAAAAGGTGCAAAGCATCTCTTGTGGTTGTATCATATTATATTTTGGCTTAATTTGCAACATTTTTTTGAAATTAATACCATTAAAAATTGCGGTATATTGCATTTTTTAAACCCTTCAAATAACAGCCTGTTAAAGTTCTTTGTTGTTAAACAAAAGCATGGAAAACCAGGTTACAATGTTTGCCCCAAAGAAAAATTCCATTCCCAGCTTTTCTGTTAGCTCTGTCACCACAATGGTGTGGCTTTCAATGCAGGGCAGCATCTTGTCGGGGTTGCGGCAAGGAGAAGCGGGGTAGGCGCATTCATCGCAAATGCTGCAGGCATCTGCTGAGAGGGTATACACCTCTCCATAAATCTCCTCCGCTCTTTTTTTTATTTCCCTGGTCAGCTCCTCATGGGCAGGCTTTGTGGCCAAGGTTAGTTCCATTATTGAGGAGTCCTCCACGGGCGCCACGCTGGAAAAAATAAGGCCGCTATTATATTTTAAGCACCTTGCCTTACATTCCTCGGGGGTTCCCACAGCCTCTGGGCAGGAATAGCTTTTGTTGTACATGCGGCATTCCTGCTTGCACACTGTGCGGATTCTGTCGCTGAAGGTGAGATCATTTGGTGAGAAAAATCTATAGTCTGCAACGGGATATTCGCAAAGGATTTTCTCCATTTCTTCTTGTTTCATTGCTACTCGCTCTCCTTGAGGCGTTCCAGCACAATTTTGTAGCCACCATCACCATATTGAATGCAACGGTTGACTCTGGAAATTGTGGCGCTGGAGGCTCCGGTTTTTTCTCCTATAGCCACAAAGGTTTCATCGGCATCTAAAAGCCTTGCCACCTCCAGCCTTTGAGCAATGGAGTTAACCTCGCCTATGGTGCAGACATCATCAAAAAATTTTTTGCATTCCTCCTCTGTTTGCAACAGAAGCAGTGCTTTATAGAAATTTGTGTTGTAGTCTTCGTTTATTTTATTATCTTTGGGCATTTTTCTCTCCGTAATATAACTAAAGCCAAAAATAAGCTTAATATTCACATTTTCATTATAGCACATTAAAGCATTAAAAGAAAACAGGAAAAAGTTTTAAAAATATATTGACTTTAATAATTTAGCGTGATAAAGTATTAACACATTTTGAAACAAACGAATTTAAAAATATTTGGGGGAAGAAAATGAAAAAAATTTTAACAGTTGTATTAACAATAATGTTGGTGGCCTCGTGCTTTTATGGCTGCGGCACAACAGATGAGGAATTAGCAGACCTTGATTACATTAAGGATAAGGGCACCTTGGTGATTGGCTACACAGTGTTTGCTCCAATTGCCTATGAGGAGAATGGCGAACTCATTGGTTTTGATGTGGATTTAGCCAAAGCTGTTTGTGAAAAAATGGGCATCACCGCAGAGTTTCAGCTTATTGACTGGGACGCCAAAGAGCAGGAGCTTAACGCTAAAAACATTGACTGCATTTGGAATGGCGTAACTATCACTCCCCAAAGGGAGGAAGCAATGCTTTTCTCAAAGCCATATTTAACCAACCAGCAGGTTGTGGTGGTGAAGGAGGAAAATGCCGCTGAATATACCACCGTGGTCGATTTAAACGGCAAATATGTGGCAGCAGAGGGCGGTTCCGCAGGAGCTGAAGCATTAGACGGAGTTGAGGAGGTTGCAGACTACACCCCGGTTAAAACTGCCACACAGGTTTTGGCTCTCACAGAAGTGCTTTCCGGCACCAGTGATGCGGCTATAATGGATTCCGTTATGGCAGGCTACTATATCAACACAGAAGGATCATCCTTCACTGGACTTACAATAATTGACAGCATAGTGTTTGAACCAGAGGAATATGGCATTGCCTTCAGAAAAACAGACACCAACCTGGCAGCTGCAGTGGATGATGCCATTGCTCAGCTTGCAGAAAATGGCGCCCTTAACACCATAGCCGAAAAATATGGCCTTGTGGACAGCTTGGTTAAATAAAAACACACATATATATAATGTAGAAAATAAATTAAAAGCATTGGCGCTGCCTGATGAGGACGGCGCCTTAGCTATGAATAAAAGGAGAAGAATATGAGCTTTGCACAGGCTACCCTTAAGCTGATGGGGGGATTTGGCAACACATTAATTTTATTTTTCATAACTCTGCTTGTGGCCACACCCTTCGGGCTGGTGTTCACCTTTGGCTCCATGAACCGCTTTTCGCCCCTTAGAGTTATCACCCGGGCTTTTGTTACGGTAATAAGAGGCACTCCTCTGCTTTTGCAGCTGCTGGTTATTATGTATGTGCCCGGGCTTTTGTTTGGCATTCCCATGCGCAACAGGCTTTTAGCTGCCTCCATTGCTTTCGTGGTGAATTATGCCTGCTATTTTTCAGAAATTTACCGCGGGGGAATTGAAACCATCGATTCCGGCCAAAGTGAGGCTGCAAAGGCTTTGGGCTTAAATAAAGCAAAAACCTTCAGATTTGTAATTTTGCCTCAGGTGGTAAAAAATATTTTGCCTTCCATGGGAAATGAGGTGGTAACCTTGGTTAAAGACACTTCCCTGGCGCAGTTTATTGCCTATGGAGAGCTTATGCTTATTACCTGGGAAATGGTGAGCATTTATGGAGTTTTATGGATTTTGCTATATGCCGGCGGCATATATTTTCTTTTTAATTCAGCCGTTACAATAATTATGGCAAAGCTGGAGAAAAAGCTTAGCTATTACGACAACTAATAGCCAATATAAACTAAAACCGTGCTTGAGTTACTGTTCCTCAGCACGGTTTTTGTTCATGAGTTTTAAAATTTATTGTGAATTCTCCGAAATTTCTTTAGCGAACTCAACAAGCTTAAGCACATCCTGGGAGGGGTGAAGACTGTAGATGAGGCCATAGGGAATGGTGTAGTTCCAATTAACTTCAACATTCACAAGGGATGGATGCACATCTTTCCAGAACTCTATGCTAAGAAGCGCATTTCCCGTTTTTACACATCGGTTAAAAACTGACATATCATAAAAGTAAGGCGTATCTTCAATTTTGATTTGTGGATGATTCGTTTCCAAGTCGTTTCGTATAAAGTCGTTAATTCCAGAATCTCCTTTTTTTACCATCATTAAGGTTTCCCCATGTAAATCTGAAATTTCTATAATATGTTTTTGTGCTAGTCTGTGATCCTGTGGTACAGCTATCATTTTTCTGTATCTTCCCAAAGGGTAAAAATTACAAAAAGAAAGCCAGGCTTTTGAATCGCAAACGCCAATTAAAAAATCAAACTGATTTCCTAAATTTTTGATTTTAGATAAAATGCCCTCGTGATCATCCTCGAAAGGCACAAGATGCAACTTGTGGGAAGGAAAACTCTGGTTTATTTTATACCACAAGTCCATAAAAGGCTTTGCTGGGTTTAATATGGATGTGCCAACGTTAAAATTCAAGTCAACTTCTTGACTTAAAACAAGTGCTTCACGAATTGCTTTTTGAGAATAATCAATTAGAAATACTGCATCTTTGTAAATCGCTTCACCTGCTCTGGTGAGTTTAATTCCGGAGTGACTTCTTTCTATTAATTTTAAGTTAATATGTTCTTCTCGAGCATTCATTTGTTTCAT
>CAVEWD010000095.1:0-4059 GCA_963619195.1 bacterium
TCACTGCTCGTCTAATATTAGCATAAAGGTCAAAGGTTTTCCTAAGAGTAAGATTAATGCTTCTAAAGCCGGTACCTAACGGAGTGGTTAAAGGGCCCTTAAGTGCCACCTTATTTGTTTTTATGCTCTCAATAAGCGCCTTTGGTAATAGCTCTCCACATTTTTCATAAGAAATTATTCCTGCATCGTACTCATCAAAGCAAATATCTGCGCCTGTTTCTTTTACAATACGTACGGCCTGTTTTGTTACCTCGGGGCCAATGCCGTCTCCCCTTATCAGTGTAATATCCATGCTGGTATTTTAGCACAGCGAGGTCAAATAGAAAACTTATTGTGATATTTTTAATAACAAATTCTAGGCACCGCAAAAATTTGGATAAAACGTATAAGTTTCAGTATGAATACACCATTAAGGTTAAAATTATTTAATAAAAAGCGTTAAAGTCTACTTGAATTGCATACTAAATTAAGTCAACAAAATGAATAGTAACTTAATAGGAAATTGCAACAAATAATGTTGACAAAACATCATAAGTGATTTATACTTATGACATTAGACATCATACATATAACCTTTTATATTATACGTATGAAAAAATGAAAGGAGCCTCAGTAATGGGAATTTACAAAGACATTTTAAAAGACAAAGTTGTAGTTATCACAGGCACAACATCAGGTATAGGCAAAGGAATGGCAAAACTCTTTGCACAGCAGGGCGCTAAAGTAGTTGGCAGCGGCAGAAGAGAAGAAATGGGCCAGGCAGTTGTTGAAGAAATAAAGGCTGAAGGCGGCGAAGCAATGTTCGTACGCACAGATGTTTCTGATCATGAACAAATCAAAAACCTCATCGACACAGCAGTTAAAACATATGGCCGTATTGACATATTGGTAAACAATGCAGCACTTGAACCAAACAAGCTCTTTGCAGACAACACATATGAAGACTACAGAGCTGTTATCGACACAAACCTCGGTTCTTATGTTATGGCATGCATCTATGCTCTCAAATATATGAAGGAGCAAAAGAGCGGCAAAATCCTTAACATCAACTCAGTTACAGCTGTTCAGCAGGTTCCAGGCGTTGTTATGTATTCTTTAGCAAAGGCTGCTATCACAAACCTTACAAAGGGTATTGCTCTTGAAAACGCAAAAGACGGCATTCGTTGTAACGAAGTTAACCCAGGACTTATTCTCGCAGGCGAATTTGAAAAGCCAGAAGTTAGAGAATGGGCTAAGGATTCCATTGAAAACGGAACCCCTGTTGGAAGACTTGGAAAGGTTGAAGAAATCGCTCATGCAGCTTTGTACCTCCTTTCTGATGAGGCTGACTTCTGCAACGGAACATCTTTGTTCGTTGATGGCGGAAGAAAACTTATGTAGTTTAGAAATCGGGAGATTTAAAAATATGTATCAGTGCATTTCAGTTGCGCACATTGCGCCCGATAAGCTTAATGATATCCTCACAGCAGCTAAGGTTTTGGCAAAAGAAACCAGAATGCAGGAGGGAAATCTTTCCTACAATGTGGTTCGTCCTGAAGGAAGCGACGACATTGTTATAATCACAGAACGTTGGGAAACAAAGGAAAACTTCCAAGCTCATGTTGCTCATGCAAATGAAGAAGGAGATTTGGTATTCGAGTTTGGTAAAGTTATGGAAGTAGCAAGTGTTGCTCCCGCGGAGCTCTACCCGAGCGAAGTTTTACTTTAATTTAGAAGCTTAGCGGTAACTTAAATTTCAACATGAATTAAACAGAGGCTGCTCCGTTTTGACACAATTACATATCATCGACAAATCGGTGCCGCTTCTGATTTAATTAATAAATTAACTTTAGGAGAGTGTAATTTTATGGACAAAATGCTCAAAGACAAAATTGCCCTGGTAACAGGCGGTGCTTCCGGAATGGGTGAAGCCACAGTTAGACTTTTTGCAGAAGAAGGTGCCACAGTAGTAATCGGAGACTACAATGTACCAAAGAGTGAAGAACTTTGCAAAGAGCTCACAGAAAAAGGCTACAATGTTCGTTTCTACGGAAGAATGGACATTACAAACCAAGAAGAAATCGATAAGAACGTTAAAGCAATAATCGATGAATTTGGTCGTATTGACATTTTCTGCCAGTATGCTGGCGGTGAAGTTGGCAGCAACTTCGACACAACCAACATCCACATGGAAAACTGGGATGCTTGCATGGATAGAAACCTAAAGGGAAATGCTATGTGCTACTTCTCAATCGTTCCTTACATGAAGAAACGTCATTCTGGTTCAATCATCTTCTGCTCATCAAACGGAGCTATGAATCCACCCCTTGTTACATATGCATACCACGCTGCAAAAGCAGGTATGGAATCTCTAACAGTTAACGCCGCTTTCGAGCTTTGCAGATATGGCATAAGAGTAAACTGCATTATCCCTGGTCCAATCATCACTCCATTCTGGAATGAAGTATTCCCACCAGAAATGCCACAGGAAGCAAGAGAAGAATTCTTAAATAATCTTGCTAACGCAGAAGTTCCTATGGGAAGACTTGGCAGACCAGATGATATTGCAAAGGTTGCTTTGTATTACGCATCAGACCTCTCAGGCTATGTTACAGGTCAAAGAACCTTCGTTGCCGGTGGTATGGGATATATCAATAACCCAGAAGGCACATTTATGTCAAATTCAAAAGCTAAGCCAATTGATCCTATTGAGGAATAATCAATATTACAGCAAAAAGTACGACACTTTGCCGTACTTTTTGCTAATTTACTTTGTTCTCATCTATAGAAAAGCAACTAAAAGTTGTCCTGCTGATAAGATTAATCCCAGGATTGTCAATAAATTTACAAGCTTATTAGTGCTTGTTTGATATAATAAATCAAGCTCAGATTCTAATAGCTCTAAAATATATTTAATTTTATCTATCAAAGGAGCAATCTCTAGGCCGGCGTTAACCAACGCTTCAAGCTCGCTTATTTCAGCTATCTCCACAGTTTCCAACCGGTTTAAAGTAAGAATCATCTGAAGTCTAAGCTCTTTTGTAGTTTGAATGGCCCTACTAATCTTTTCTCCGTCATCAGAATTATGTATAAATTTATAATTAAGAGCATTTTCTGAAATTGTCTTGGCCACCATGCCGGTTTCACAGGCAAATAACACACCGTGATTTACTCCGGCCACTTTACAATCCACAAAGAAATATTCGTTAGCTTCACCGTAGAACTTGCCACCAAACTCCTTTTGAAAACTCAAATATTCATTGATTCTGTTTCCTTCATTAAAGTTAATTAAAAGAAAATTATTTCTATACACAACAGCACGCATAAAATCACGGCTTCCCCATCCGTTTTCCATTCTCTGGATGCAGAGCTCACTTGGAATATAGTTATATCCCTCATCGCCAGTAAATGCTCCGTACAGCTGTGCGGCATTATCATTTATGAGTTTTAATGCGTTATCTTCATCATCAAAGCGATTTATTTCAATTAAATAAGCAGTATTTGCCTTGGCCGCATTGACATTATATTTCGAATAAATTTCATCTGCTAAATCGCTTAAGCTATTGTCCCCGCTGACCTTTGCAGTAGATAAAAAAATCTGCCTTAAATACACCAAATCATCCACAGTATCAGTTTCTACCGTAAGAGATATATAAACTCCACATACGGCAGTATCAGAAAAAATGCTTTCTGTTATACAACACTTGCTTATTTTAATGTTTCTTATCACAAAGTCCTCGACATCTCTTACCTTTCTCACAGCAGGAAACTTCGGAGAATCACCATATAAGAAGTTAGAGCACAACTGCATTTCTCTTTCTGCAACATTTTCATCTGATGATGTGAGAACATCAGCTGTTATAAATCTTTTGTCTACACAAGAAAAAAACATATATGTTATTTTTGCTTTAATGTCAGCCATAATTGCAGTTTCCTTCCTATTTCTTTAACCTATACTAAATATGTGGAACATGTAAAAAGGTACAAAAATGGAGCCTTCTATCAGATTCGAACTGATGACCCCCACCTTACCATGGTGGTGCTCTACCTACTGAGCTAAGAAGGCTCTCTAATTGAGTA
>CAVEWD010000096.1:0-3993 GCA_963619195.1 bacterium
TAATGATATAGAGCTTCTCGATCATGCTAAGGAGTTTATAAATATTGAAAAAGGGGTTAATTCATGTGAAGAAGCCCTTGCAGGAGCAAATGATATTATAGCTGAAGATATATCAGACAGTGCCATAATAAGAAAACATTTAAGAACTTTGGTTAATGCAAGCGGAAACTTAAACACCATTGCCACAACTGAAGATGAAAGTGTTTATGAAATGTATTACAATTTCACTTCACCTGTTAGAAAGTTGCAAAGCTATAGTGTTCTTGCTATAAATAGAGGTGAAAGGGAAGGCTTTTTAAAGGTATCAGTGGATGTTAATAGGGACAGTGCTCTTAGATTGATATTCTCTAGTGTTATAAAGGCTGATAATGAACTTTCATCGAGGGTTAAGCTTGCTGCGGAAGATAGTTACGATAGGCTGCTTTTCCCGTCAATTGAAAGGGAAATTAGAGCTGCGCTCACTGAGAATGCAAATGATGCTGCTATAAAGACATTTTGTGTTAATCTTAAGGCATTGTTTATGCAGCCGCCTGTAAAAAATATGATAACGCTAGGATTAGATCCTGCATATAGAACGGGCTGCAAGCTGGCTGTTGTGGATCCAACTGGTAAGGTTTTAGATACTGCAGTAATTTATCCAACACCACCTCATAATAAAATTGATGAAGCTGCGGCAAAAGTTAAGGCACTAATAAAAAAACATGGGATAAAGCTCATATCCATAGGTAACGGAACAGCATCTAGGGAGAGCGAGATGTTTGTTGCGGATGTTATAAGGGGAACCGATGTTGCATACATGATAGTAAGTGAAGCTGGTGCATCTGTTTATTCAGCTTCGAAACTTGCGGCAAAGGAATTTCCAGAATATGACGTGTCATTGCGTAGTGCTGTATCAATAGCAAGGCGTTTACAGGACCCTTTAGCTGAACTTGTCAAAATTGACCCTAAAAGCATAGGTGTAGGACAATATCAGCATGATATGCCTCCAAAACAACTGGATGCAGCCTTAGGTGGTGTCGTTGAGGATTGCGTTAATAGTGTTGGTGCGGATTTAAATACTGCATCCCCTTCATTATTGTCATACATATCTGGGATCAATTCTGCTATCTCTGAAAACATTGTTAAATATAGAGAAGAAAACGGCGCTTTTAAAAACAGAAAAGAATTAAAAAAGGTCAGCAAACTTGGTGAAAAAAGCTTTTTGCAATGTGCAGGATTTTTAAGGGTGCCTGAAAGCGATAATGTTTTGGATAATACTGGTGTGCACCCCGAAAGCTATCCAGCTGCTGAAAAGCTGCTAAAAATTTGTGGGTACACGTTAGATGACGTGCGTTATGGCAGACTAAATGAACTTGAAAACGCAGTAAAATTCAAAGGGATTGATTCATTAGCTAGGGAATGTGAAGTGGGGGTGCCAACTTTGGTTGACATAGTTAAAGAGCTTATGAAACCGGGCAGAGATCCCCGTGATGAACTAGATAAACCAATGCTCAGAAGTGATGTTATGACAATAGATGACCTAAGTGAGGGTATGGAGCTTATGGGCACAGTGAGAAATGTCGTGGATTTTGGAGCATTTGTAGATATTGGTGTCCATCAAGATGGACTTGTGCATATTTCAAGGATGACCGATAAATTCATAAAGCATCCATCGGAAGTAGTTAAAACCGGTGATATTGTTAAGGTTAGGGTCGTTGAAATAGATAAGAAAAAAAATAGAATAGCACTTAGCATGAAAACAAAATAAGCTAAATTATAGGAGCACTAATTTGGGTAGTGCTCCTATAAAAAAATTAAGGTTTTGTCAATCATAGTGTTTAATCTTGTTACCGATAACTCATACACTTCATAGTACACTTTCCATTGAGCAATCATCTTTCTATTATGATTTTATGGTCAAGCAGTTTTATTTCTGTTAGTGCTCCTGGAACGGTTTTCTGTTCGCCTAAAATGTCCTCAAGAAACACACCATCCTTTTCTGGAATTACAAAAATAACATTCTCCATTATTTTTTCAAGTCCGTCGTTTGTTTTAAAATAAGCTGTAGATTCGCACATTATTGTTTATCTCCTTTCATTTATATTTGCAATTATTTTATTAGCGTTTTCTTTTATGTTTCCATTGAAAATATACGAGCCTGAAACCAGTATCTCAGCACCGGCATCATATACTTCCTTTGCGTTTGTGTCATTTATTCCGCCATCTACTTCAATTATAATGTTTCTATCGCCTATAAGCTTCCTTGTGTTTGTAATCTTCTCTATCATTGGATAAAGGAATTTTTGCCCACCGAAACCAGGATTTACAGTCATTATTAGAATAATGTCTACATCATCAAGAACATACTTGAGGTTTTCTGGGAGTGTAGCCGGATTTAGTGCCACACCTGCTTTAACGCCAAAGGCTTTTATTAAAGAAAGAGTTCTTTGAAGATGTGTGCAGGCTTCGAAATGAACTGTAATTATATCGCTGCCAGCATTAGCAAAAGCTTTAATATATTTGTCAGGATCGCATATCATAAGATGTGTGTCAAA
Source organism: bacterium (assembly GCA_963619195.1). Classification (GTDB taxonomy): domain Bacteria; phylum Bacillota; class Clostridia; order Eubacteriales; family Anaerofustaceae; genus RUG14186. The sequence continues at coordinate 2,535 of CAVEWD010000096.1, forward strand.
GCACAAATTTGTAGCCTTTCGCATCATTGCAACTTGACCAGGGCCAAATGTTATATTTGGCACGAAACTGCCATCCATTATATCAAGATGTAGCATATTAATTCCAGCTTCTTCAACTCTTTTAAATTCAGATTTAAGATCAGTAATATCAGCTGATAAAAGTGATGGTGCAATTTTTATCATTTTTCTACTCCACATGTTCATTATATCCATTTTCGTGTGCACTTTTTATGGTTTGCATATTTTTTTTAAGAGTTTTTAATCCTCGCCACGCCAATGCGCTGGTGCCATATCGCACTTTAAAGTCCTCTTCATCCATGTTTTCCAAGTCACTTGGTTTAATAAAAATATCTTCAATAACTGGGAGAAATTCTTTGTGCAAATCCATTGGCGCATTTAAATTGAATGAGCATACACTCTGACAAATATCACACCCATAAATATAATTTGTGTTTGAGTATTTCTTACCCTTTTGATTTAAATATGAAATACATTTTTCAAAATCTACGGGATATCCTTTTGTATATGCGTTTTGAGGACAAACATTAATGCATTTGTTGCAATTTATGCACTTATTTTGTGCTATTTCGCTGCTACATTCCAGTTTAATATCAGTTAAAATGTGACCTAGAAAAATGAAGCTTCCATATTTCTCATTGATTATAAAATTATTTTTTCCATAAAATCCAATTCCAGCACAATATGCCAGTGCCCTATCGCTAAGAAATCCCGTATCTACATATATTTTATAGTTGCAAGGGAATCGTTGTGAGAACAAAGTCATCATTTTTTTAGCTTTTTCTTTAAGCACGCTATGATAATCTTGTCCGTATGATGCTTTTGAAATCAGCAGATGCGATTTGTCATAGCAATTGAAATTGATTGAACTATTATATGACATTGCAAAGGAGATAATGCTCTTTGTTTGAGGCCATTCATTTGCTATGTTAAATCGATCAGATAATTTTCCATTAAAAAAAGCCATTGGCACATCCATTGGGAATGCTATTTCAGCAAAGAAATTTGAGAACTTAGCTAAATCAACAACCCCAACAAGATCTATTTCGCATTTTTCTCCCAAATTTAGCAAAAAATCTTCTTTTGTTTCCAATTGATCTCCATCATGTTTATTAGATATTTTACCGACAACTCTAATTTATCTAAAGTTGCATCATTATATATTACATAATCACTTAAAGATAACTTTTTATTCAAATCCATCTGAGCATTTATTTTTAATAATGCTTCTGATGCGTTGCATCTGTCTCTTTGTGTTATGTGTTCTACCTGCGTCCTTATATCAGTGTATACCAAAATTGACATGTCTACATCACTTTCAAGGCCAGCTTCAAATAAAAGAGGACAATCATATATAATAAGCCAATTGCTTGCGCTCTCTTCAATTGCTTGAAAAAAACAATTTCTTATATATGGGTGGGTTAACGAATTGAGAAATTCC
>CAVEWD010000097.1:0-3937 GCA_963619195.1 bacterium
TGCAGGGAATGCCACAGGCTCTAAGCAGAGCCATAAAAAGTGTGCCCTTGGTGTTGCATTGGCCGTAGCCGTCGGCTAAAACCCTTGAGGCTGAAATGGAATCATCTGTGTTATAGCCAAAGAGAATTTCATCTCTAACAAAGTTATATACTGCCTTAACGCAGTCAAATTCTTCTAATTTCCTCCAGCCCCGCTCATCAATTAACTTCTGAATTTCAGAGGATGAGTAGTCCAGCATATCGGTTTCAATTAAATATTTATCTATTATTATATATCTATTATCCATAATCCACCTGTTCTTTTTAATTAGTCCACACTAACTAAACATCGAAAATTATAACAAAAAAATCACCAAAATCAATTAAAATGAAAATAAAAATTCCAAGGGCAAATCAACCCCTAACCGGGCTATATTTAAAAATACTAATCACCAGGGGCGAAACCGCTTTATAATGGCATTTTGACCGTCTTGAAGCTTTGGGAGCAGGTCAGCATTTTCATATAGGCACGAAAAATAGGCAATTTCGTACTTTGCCCCTTCGCCGTGTGGCACACCAAAGGCACCGGCATCACTGCCTAAAGCAATAAGGCAACCCTTATTTAAGCCCTTTGCAATCATTTTTTCGTGCTCTGCGGCAATTTTTCTTAGGCTGGCCTCGTTAAAACTCAACTTATGGCAAAAATGGGGGTCTAGAAGATTTTTGCAGGCAGTGAGGGTGGGCACCCACACAGCATTGACCTCTTTAATTAGCTCAAGGCACTCTTCATTTATATAAAAGCCATGTTCAATGCTATCCACCCCGGCCATGAGGGCATTTTTTATGTTTTCGCCTCCATTTGTGTGGCTCATAACCGAAAGGCCCTCGCCATGGCAAATTTTCACAATCATTTTCAGCTCATCATAGCTTAAAGCGCCCTGAGTGATTTTGCCAAACTCATTGAAATCAAGTATACCTGTGGCCATAATTTTTATAAAATCAGCACCCTGTTTTTTGGCTGAAGCCACAAGATCAATCAACTCCTTTTCATTCTCAAAGCACTTGCCTAAAATTGAGCCGTAGTTACCCTTTTTATATATGGCAAAAACGGGTGTGCGATAGTCAATTCCAAATTCCGGGGCTAAAAGCTTCGCTCTTTGACTCACTCCGTTTTTGTCGCCTCCATCTCGAAGGAAGCTCACACCCTGCTTTAAATAGGTTTTAAAAACATCCTCTATCCATTCATCATCCACCCCATTACTGTGGCGGGATATGGCCGCTTTATAATCAGCGCCGTCCAGGGCAATATGGCAATGATTTTCACCCAGCATTGTAAGTTCTTAGTTCCTTCCTTTTCCTTTTAAGGGGCATTCCCCTATAAATCAAGGCCCGCAGGCGCGGACCTTTACCTTTTATATATTATATAAATAATATAATTGACATTTAAATTTTAAATCTGCGCACTGCTTTATATATAACCCAGCAAATCAGGGTATATACAGGAATGGCAAAAATGCTTTTTATAATGCGCACCACCAGCATAAGGCTCAAGGGCCATCCATATTGAATGCCAAGGCCAATTCCGCTTATTAAAATGTCGCCAATGATCATGGCTGAAGTAACAGCAAACAGCAGCTTTGGTAAAACGCTTTTGTGGGAAGAGCCTTCCCCCTTCTTAGTGACCATAATAAGCACTGCTAAAGAATACGCCACAAAAGCCGCCGCCACAAGGCCCACAATCACCCAGCTCACATAGCTGAATTCACCACTGGAGGGGCTTACCACATAAAGAGAACCGCTCTTTATTTTCATGGAGCCTGTGAAAATCAGAAGCATGGACACCAAAATTAACATCACGAAATACACTAGCACATTCATAACGCTGTAGGAAGGAGCTTTTTTTTCAATTTTGTTTTTCTTCATAAACAAAAGCCCCGGAATTACCCCCAGCGCCACATTTGCCATGATTACAATTGGGTTTATGGCCATGCCGGTTTTATCCATAAATAAAAAGCCGCTTAAATCAGCAATTAATCCCACAGCACCTCCCCAAAGGGGGCCTAAAATTACTCCCGACATGATTATGGGCACACCCACAAAATTAAACCTTGCCACCGGAAGAATGTAAAGCTCAAAGGGCTTCACCACCAAAGACAGCGCAGCAAAAAGCGCAGCCATAACAAGTTTTTTGGTTTTTGAGCTGCGTGAGCGTTCCTTTCCGGAATTTGTATTGTTCATAATCGTTCCTTTCCCAGTAAATTCCGCAAAGGGACGTATTGAAGCATACGTTCAGCGGAAGCGGTAAGGTATCGCGGGAAACCTTCGGTCACAGGCTACCTCCCATCCTGTGCAACTTTACGCACCTTACCTACTCTGATTGAAATAAAATTTTAACTTAATAACAATTTTGCCGAAGTCTAACTAAGGCTCCGGCAAAACATAAACTGACTTTATTTAATTAAATTATTCAGCCTTGATAGGACCAAATTTGCCCTGTCTGTAAGCTCTGTTGTATTTTCTGCCGCTCTTATCTCTTAAGCAAAGAGCTTCAGCTGCATAAATTGTGCCGATCATATCTCTGTCGCAGGGATCCATGATAGCTGAATCAAGACCAGCCTTGATTGCAAGTGACATGCAGTTCTGGTTGATGATCTTTCTTACAGGCATATCGAAGGAGATGTTTGAAATAGCACCAGTGATTTTAACATCTGGAGCATAGTCATGAATCTGCATAATGCACTGTTCAAAGTTTTCCATAGCTGTAGCGCAGGTTGAAAGAGCCATTACGCATGGGTCAATGTGGAATTTCTTTAAATCAACGCCATATTTAACAGCCTTATCGATCATGCTCTTAGCAATAGCAACCTTTCTTTCAACATCCATAGGAATGCCGTCCTGGTCGCAGGTAAGACCAACAACTTCCCATTCTGTTCCAGCGATAAGCGGGAAGATGGTTTCGCACTTTGTGCCTTCTTCATTAACTGAGTTGATCATGCCTGGTTTTTTAACATGACCCTCTTCGAAGATTCTCTTAAGAAGGAGTTCGTTAGGGCTATCAATGCAGATAGGTGTTTCGCTAACGCTCTGAATAAGGTCGATGAGCCATACCATTGCATCATATTCTTTGTCTGCATCTGTTGAAGGTGCGCAGTCAAGGAAATCTGCTCCAGCATTTGACTGAGCGATTGCTCTCTTTTTAATAAGCTCTGCATCTCTTTCAGCAATGGCTTTTTTCATTGATGGAATAGCGCCGTTGATTTTTTCTCCGATGATAATCATTATAATCCCTCCGGTTTTGGTTTATATAATTAATAGTAATAGTTGGCGTGCAAGACAAACTACGCCTTTGTGTTATTATACTATATTTTTTCTTGTTACAAAAAGGTTTTGCCACATTCAATTAACTGATAAAGGCAAAAATCGCCTTTAAAATAAATGAATTTATATTTTTGAATGTCACCGGGCCAAAATTTTTAGAAAAAATTTCATTAAAATGGAATTTTTATAATTTCCTTCAAGAGCCCGAAGGCCATCTTTATGCTTTACATTTTAGATTAAATTAAGTATAATAAAATTGATACAAATAACGAAATTACCCTATTGAGGAGGTATATATGGAAAAGGTTAAAATTAATTTTTCCTTTGCTGACAAAACAGTTGAGTTTGAAAAGGGCATAAAGCTCTCCGAAGCCTGTGAGCAGGCTGGCTTCGCCCAGGATTTGGTTTGCGGAGGAAACGGCAAATGCGGAAAATGCGCCGTGGAAATTGTTTCACAAAATGGAAGCGAAACCGTTTTATCCTGCGGATATATGGTGGAGAGCGACATTGAAGTAACACATATTTTCAACCGTGCAGACAGAAAGGTGAATGTGCTCACAGCAAACAGCAAGCTTGATTGCGCCATTAACCCGATGCTTAGCTACCTTCACGTGAAGGGCAGCGATATAATGCCTGAGCAC
>CAVEWD010000098.1:0-3927 GCA_963619195.1 bacterium
CCCACACTAACTTCCACCTCAACTTCCACTGTGGAACTTACTTTGGGAATTAACTAAGCATTAACCTAAGCTTAAAGCATGTCCATTCAAGTTGCAAAAGCTATAAAACTGGTATATAATAAGCTATTAACCCGCAAAGGAGGAATGTGTTTTATGACTGGATATGAAAACTATCAACCTGTCACCATAGACAGTGTATTAGAAAAAGTAAAGAAATATAATCCATCAGTGGATGAAAAAGCCATAAGAAATGCTTATGACTTTGCTTTTCATGCCCATGAAAACCAAACTCGTTTCAGCGGGGAAGCATATATAACCCATCCTCTTGCTATTGCTGATATTCTTGCGGATATGCAAATGGATACTCCAACAATAATTGCAGGGCTTCTGCATGATGTTGTGGAGGACACTTCCTACACCTATGAGGACATTGAGGAGCGCTTCGGGAGTGAAGTGGCAAATTTGGTGGATGGTGTTACTAAAATTGCCAAATTTAAATTTTCCAGCAAGGAACAGGAACAGATAGAATCCTTCAGAAAAATGTTTGTGGCCATGGCCAGCGATATTAGAATTATAATAATAAAGCTTAGCGACCGCTTGCATAACATGAGGACCCTTTCAGCCATGCGAGCAGATAAGCAAATTCAAAAAGCCACGGAAACATTAAACATATATGCCCCAATTGCTCACCGCTTGGGTATGTTTAACATGAAGTGGGAATTTGAGGATTTGGCCCTTAGATACCTTGAGCCTGAAAAATATCATGAGCTCACCAGAAGCGTGGTTATGAAACGCCAGGAAAGAGAGTCCTACATTGAAAATGTTATAGGAATTCTCAGGGAAAAGCTTGACAAAGAGGGCATTTCCTGCGAAATATACGGCAGGCCAAAGCATTTTTACAGCATATATAAAAAAATGCAATCCGGCAAAAGCTTCAGCGACATATATGACCTTATTGCCGTTAGAGTAATTGTGGACACAGTGAGCGACTGCTATGCCGTTCTTGGGTGGGTACATACCCTTTGGAAACCCATACCCGGCAGAATTAAAGACTACATAGCTATGCCTAAGCCTAATATGTACCAGTCTCTTCACACCACGGTTATAGGCCCGGGAGGCTCTCCCTTTGAAATTCAAATCCGCACCAAGGAAATGCATTTGGTGGCGGAATATGGTGTGGCCGCCCACTGGAAATATAAAGAGGGCAAAAAAGGCAGTGATGAGCTGGCTGAAAAGCTTCAGTGGCTCATGGAAATAAAGGAGCTTGAAAAAGAGTCAGAGGGCAGCGAGGACTTCGTGGAAAGCGTAAAAACTGACCTTTACACCGACGAGGTGTTTGTTTTCACCCCAAAGGGAAAGGTTATTGAAATGCCCACAGGCTCCACACCAATAGATTTTGCCTACAGAATACACACCGACATAGGTAATAAGTGTGTTGGAGCAAAGGTTCACGGCAAAATTGTGCCCTTAACCTATAAACTAAAAACAGGCGACATTGTGGAAATTATAACCTCCCCCCAATCAAAGGGACCAAGTCGTGATTGGCTGAATGTGGTGGTGAGCCCTCAGGCAAGAAATAAAATAAGAGCTTATTTCAGGAAAGCCGACAGGGAAGAAAATGTGCTAAGGGGCAAGGAATCTCTAAAAAGAGAGCTTAAACACCTGAAAATAGATCAAAATAAAATCATAAACAATAAATATGAAGAGTTTATCACAAAGCGCTTTAATGTGGCTAGCTGGGATGACCTTTTTGCCGCAATAGGCTACGGCGGGATAAGAGCTGGGTATGTAATTCAGCGAATAAAGGACCGCTATAAAGAAGACTTCATTGAAGAAGCTAAGCCCACCACCTTCAAAAAGCCCACAGGAGATAAAACAAGAAGTGTGCATATTCAGGGAAATGTGGATTTGGCAGTAAAATTCGCCCACTGTTGCATGCCTGTGCCGGGAGACAACATAATTGGCTACATCACCAGAGGAAGAGGCGTTACAATTCACAGAGCTGACTGCATAAACATAAAAAACAGTAACGAAACTGACCGCTTAATTGAGGTGAACTGGCTTGAGGACTACAACAGTGGAAGTGAATTTGTAGCAAAGCTTGTGCTAAATGCCACCGACCGCACCGGAATAATAGCCGATGTGGCTTCAGCCATCAGCAATGAAGGAATAAGCATTTCGGCCTTGAAGTCAAAGACACCTGAAGACGGGCTGGCGAAAATGAATATTGATGTTATAGTCAACACCACCCGCCAGGTGGATTTGCTGGTGAAAAAGCTTGAAAACATAAAGGGAGTTCTGTCGATATACAGAACCTAAAGGGAGAAGAATTGGAAGATCTTGTGATACCCCGTCATATTGGAATTATAATGGATGGAAACGGCCGTTGGGCTAAGCAGCATGGCTGGATACGCTCTGTGGGGCACCGTTTTGGCACTGAAACCGTGAGATGCGCCATTGAATACTGCACAAAAAAGAAGGTTGAGGTGCTAACCCTTTACGCTTTTTCCACAGAAAACTGGAAAAGGCCGGAAAATGAAATAAATGCCATCATGACACTACTTAAGGAATATCTCTACAAAGAAACCCCTGAGATGAATGAAAATGGGGTAAAATTGAATTTCATTGGAGATTTAAGCCCAATTCCCCAGTTTGCCATGGAGGCTGTGGATTACGCAGTGGACACCATGAAAAATAACACCAGGCTTAAAGTTAATATTGCCCTTAACTATGGCGGAAGAGCAGATATTTTACAGGCCGTAAAAAAAATTTGCGGCAAAGTTAAAAGCGGCGAAATTAACCCCGACGACATTACCGAACAGATGATTTCTGAAAATCTTTACACTCAAGAAGATCCGGAGCCGGATTTAATTATAAGAACAGGAGCAGAAAAGCGTCTTTCAAATTTTCTTACCTGGCAAAGTGCCTATTCTGAGCTTTATTTCACCGACACACTTTGGCCGGATATGACAGAGGACGACTTTGACAAAGCCCTTGAGTATTATAGCGGGCGAAACCGCAGATATGGAGGATTATAAAAAATGCTTAAACAAAGGGTGATAACCGCCGCAATTCTCATTGCTGTTTTAGTAGGGGCGGCAGTTTTAAGCAAATATGCATTAATTGCCTTAGCAGCAATATGTGCGGTGGGAGGAGCTTATGAATATAGCAGACTTCTCACCAAAAACAATAATTTCTTTGCAAACTTGCTGCTTTGCACCGCCAGCGCAGTGACAATAGTCTACAGTGTTTTCTCAGAGGAGTATATCTTCGAGCTTATGCTCACAACAGTTTTGGTGTTGTTTATGACAAGTCTTTTTAAAAGCCAGCCTGACGCAGAATACAGCGCATTTTTGGTTTGGGGCTATATCTACACAGGGGTTTTTATGGCTCTTGCTGTTAGAATAATGCTTTTAGATGAAGGTTACTATATAATTCTTCCTGCAATGGCTGCCTGCGCTCTTTGCGACACCGCCGCCTACTTCGTTGGCGGACGCTTTGGAAAACATAAGCTTGCCCCGAAGGTGAGCCCGAATAAGTCCATTGAAGGCGCGGTAGCAGGCTTTATTGCAGCTGTTTTAACATACAGCCTGGCAAGCTTAATTGCCCTTAAGGCAAATTTAGGCATTAGCACACTTTTCTTTATTGTTGGAGGAGTTGTAATTGGTATTGTGGGACAGTGCGGAGATTTAGCTGCTTCTTTGGTTAAGCGCAAATTCGGAGTGAAGGACTACGGCACCATATTCCCAGGTCATGGCGGATTTTTAGACAGAATTGACAGCTATCTGTTTGTTTTTGCAGCAATGTATATTCTCTGCAGGGTAGTTATAAAATTATAAATCAATTATGGAACAGGAGCATTTATGTCGACTATAATAACAATTTTGGTGGCGCTTTTAATTTTTGGAGTGCTTATAATATCCCATG
>CAVEWD010000099.1:0-3364 GCA_963619195.1 bacterium
GTTTATACCCTCAGCGAAACCCCAGTGGCACTGGAGGGGTATGAGCTTAGCACAACTTATTCCCCAGCTAACCAGAATGTTACCGCAGCGGAGACCACCACAAATGCCTCAATTACCAACACCTACACCTTAAAGAAGGTGAGCGTGAGCGCAACTAAGGTGTGGGATGCAGATGAGGGAGTGGAAATTCCTGAAAATATTACCCTTCAGCTTTATGCAAATGGCGAGGCTTGTGGAGAAGGCGTGGTGGTGAGCGCGGATGAAGACGGCAAATACAGCTACACCTGGGAAAACCTTGAACCTAAAGATGAGAATGGATTAGATATAATATATTATGTTTACGAAACCGCAATTGGCGGAAACACCCTTACAAACGGCGAATATGCCGTTATGGGAAAGGAAGAAGTAAACGGAGTGGAAGTTGACGTGGTGGTGGGCAAATGGGCCAGCCAAAGCGCCCTCGGTGACGACGGCAACTACACAATTACCAACACCTACACCGCCGGAAGTGAAATAGAGAACACCGATGACGGCAGCTGCACTTTGTGGGTTAAGAAGGTGAACGACTCCGGAGTTTCCTTAATTGACGGAGCTGAATTTACCCTAACCAAGGGCAACGAAGTGCTTAGCGCAACAAAGGTTAGCCCGGGAATGTTTAAATTTGAAGGTTTAACCGACGGCACCTACACCTTAACTGAAACTGTGGTGCCAGAGGGCTATGCCCCAGACGACGCAACTGAGTGGAGCGTGAAGGTGGAAAAGGGAAGCGTGAAGGAAGTGAAGCCCGTTGAGGGGCAGGAAAACGCCTTCGTGACCATTTGGAACTACATTGCAAGCCTAGTTAAGGGCGAGGGCGAAAGCTCAGCTGAAATTAGCGACAACATAGTTACCATTAAAAACCGCAAGCTTACCCACATTACCGTAAACAAGGAATGGGTAACCACAGAGGGCGGAGAGGGCAGCCACGAGGTTAAACTTCAGCTTTATGCAAATGGCGAGGCTTCTGGAGATGAGGTGAGCTTAAATGAGCAGAACAACTACAGCTACACCTGGGAAAACCTTTATGAATATGACAAAAACGGACAAAAGATAGCCTACACCGTGAAGGAGGTTTCCGTGGACGGAGCCGAATTTAACGATGAGGGAATTGCCTTAGTGAATGAAGATGGCACCACAGTGGGCCAGTGGCAAACAAGCACTGCAAGTGTTACGGAAAACACATATAAAATTACCAACACCTATAAAACCCTTGTTACCAGCATAACGGTGAATAAGGTTTGGAAAGATGTGCCCGAATGGGTGAGCCTGCCGGAGAGTGTTACATTGCAGCTAATGCGAAACGGCGAGATTGCGGACTGGTATAGCGTAAAGGTAAACAAAACCATGAACTGGAGCGCAACCTTCGACAAGCTGGAGAAATATGACAAAAACGGCAATGAATACACCTACACCGCGGTGGAAACCGAAATTGGCAATGAAATTTTCACAAAGGGCTCCAATGAGATTGAATGGACAGATAATGGAGTGAAGCTTGGCAAATGGGTGATGAGCCAGGAAGGCAACACCATAACCAACACCTTCGTGACCGATAAAACTAAGCTAACCATTGAAAAGAAATGGGTTAACACTTCCCAGACTCCGGGAGTTATAACTCCTGCCAGCGCCACGGTGGCAATATACGCCGGCGATAGCGAAACTGCGCTGGAGAGTGGCATTGTGCTGAACTCTGATAACAGCTGGAAGGCTGAAAGAACCCTGGCTAAGTTTGATGAGAGCGGAAACCAGATTCAATATAGGGTTTACGAGACCGCAATTGGCGGCGAGGAGCTTGTGAACGGCGCAATTGACGTTATGGATGGCAACAGGCTGATTGGCAGATGGGTTTCCTCTGTGGAGGGAAGCGTTGTTACCAACACCTTTGTTACAAACCTTGAGGAAATTACCATTTCAAAAACCTGGAGATATAACCAAGAGGATATAACAAGCCTTCCTGAGAGCGTGACGCTGCAGCTTTATGCCAACGGGCAAGCTTACGGCGATGAAATTGTGCTGAGCTCATCAGATGCCGACACAGCCGACTCCAACATTTGGAAGAAAACCGTAAGCGTGGAAAAGAAGGATGCCCAGGGCAATGATATTACCTACACCGTGGCTGAAACAAAGATTGGCGAAAACGCTTTAGAAAACGGCGTTTACGCACTCTACGAAACCAGATACAAATATGAAGAGAACTCTTACCCCGACGGCTACAGCGTTTTGGTGGGCAAATGGAGCGCAACCTCCGATGGGCTAAATGTGGTAAACACCTACACCAAGGGAGATGAGCCTGTGTTTACTCCGGCTGGAGCAGGCAGCTTCACAGTGAAGAAGGTGGACGACTTAGGCGAGGCCTTAACCGGAGCGGAATTTACCTTAACCGGAGAAAATGACTTCTCCTCAAAGGGAATTGCCCAGGAAAACGGAACACAGTTCCTGTTTGAAAACCTGGCGGAAGGCACCTACACCTTAACCGAAACTGTGGTGCCGAAGGGCTACTGCGATTGGAGAACCACCACCTACACCGTGAAGGTTTCCAAGAACGGCATTGAAAGCATAACAGCTGATACATCCTCCCAGAGTGAAAACGCCTTTGTGGTGCTTTGGAAATATATTGTTTCCTCAGTTGTGGGAGAGGAAGACTTAATTAAAAACGGCGTTTTAACAGTTACAAACTACAAAGAGGAAACCGTTACCATTGAAAAGAAATGGGTTAACGTGCCGGAGGGCATGGAGCTGCCGGAGAATGTAACAGTTGAGTATGACGCCGGAGGAGTGGTCGGCGAAATTACCCTCAATGCTGAAAACAACTGGAGTGGCAGCTTTACATATCTTAAGTATGACGACGAGGGCAAGGAGATTACCCCAACCGTTGAGGAAACCCGCATTGGCGGAGTTGAGCTTAGCAAAGACGGCGAAGCCGACTGCACCATTAACGGCAAAGTGGTGGGCAAATGGGTGATGAGCCAGGAGGGCTACACCATAACCAACACCTTCGTGCCATCCACAGTGGATGTTACCTTCACAAAGGAGTGGGACGACATGGAGGATTTGGACGGGTTAAGACCGGATTCCATAACCATTGACCTTTATGCCGACGAAAAGGTGGTGGAGGGTAAATCCGCAAAAATCACCGAAGATGAGGACGGAAACTGGAGCTACACCTTTGAGGGATTAACTCAGTATGACGCATACGGCAATGAAATTGTCTACACCGCTATTGAAAATAGCGTTGACGGTTATGACACCAGCTACAGCGAGGACGGATATGTGATTACCAACACCCATATTCCTGTGAGAGACATTACAGTTTCCAAGACTGTGGCAG
>CAVEWD010000099.1:3374-3868 GCA_963619195.1 bacterium
TAACCGAAAAGGACGGTGAGGAGCTTGCAGGCGAGTTCTGCTTTGAGAACCAGGACGGCGAGTTCTTCTGGGGCAAGAACGGAGGAAGCTTCACCTTAAGCGACGGCGAAACCATGACAATTAAAAATGTTCCTGTGGGAAGCTACTATGTGGTGGAGGAAACCGAAGCCCATGGCTACACCCCGAAGGCCACCAATGAAGAAGGCAGCGTTGAAGAAAATGGCGCCAAGGTGGAATTTGTGAACACCTTCAATGCACCGAAAACCGGTGATGAAAGCAAGATTGGCCTTGGCTTTGCAGCCTTTAGCGTAAGCGCAGTTGTGGCTTTGGCAGTTGTGGCAGCTAAAAAAAGAAGAGAGGCTAAATAAAAATTAGCCTTCAGATAAAGGGGCTGTGAAAAAAGAATAGTCTCATAAAAGAGGAAAGACCGAGAGTTTAAAATGAACTCAAGGTCTTTCTTTCTGTTATAATTAACTTACGATGAAAATTAATAA
>CAVEWD010000100.1:0-3819 GCA_963619195.1 bacterium
GTACAGGAGGTTGTGCATGTGAAAAACACCGGCCGCTGCGGTGAGCTCTTGGTGTCTGGAAAGCGTGTATATTTAAACAAAAGCAACTCACCAAACCGAAAAACGGCATATGATCTTATTGCGGTGGATATGGGAGAAATGGGCATTGTTAATATAGATAGCTCTGCTCCAAATGTCGTTGTGAAGGAATATCTTCATAGCCTTGGTTTTAGTGAAATCAAGCCTGAATATAAATATGGCGACTCTCGCCTAGATTTTTTCTATGTGAAAGATGGCCTAAAATCCTTAATGGAGGTTAAGGGCTGTACTCTAAGGGAAGGCAGTGTTGGACTTTTCCCAGATGCTCCCACCCAGAGAGGTGCCCGACATTTAAGGGAATTAAGAAAGGCTCTTGAAGAGGGGTATGATGCCGCTGTGGCCTTTGTGATTCAAATGGAGGGGGTAGATGAGGTTATCCCAAATGAAAAAACTGACCCTGAATTTGCAAGCGCCTTTAGGGAGGCTGTATTAGCGGGAGTTAAGGTTGTATTCTTTTATTGTAGAGTCGAAAAAAACAGAATTACCATCATTGGTGAGCGAGGTTTGTTCTGATTTCATTCAAAGTTTGAAAATGAAAATGCTGCGGTGGCAAAGTGTGGTATCATTTAAAATATGCATAAGCTTGATGTAAGGCTGGCCTCCATAGCTGAGGCAGTGAAGAAGAGTAAGGTTTTGGCGGATATTGGTTCCGACCATGGTTATCTGCCGCTATATTTATTAAAAAATGACATAATTGAAAGGGCCATTATAACTGATTTAAATGAAGGCCCCTTAAAAAACGCAGAGGAGATGGCAAGAAAATATTGCCTTAGCGATAAATGTGAGTTTGTAAGGGGAAATGGCCTTGAACCAATAGAAAATAAAGAGACTGATGTTATTTCCATTTGCGGCATGGGAGGGGAGCTTATAACTTCAATGTTAAGGCAAGAGCTTTCTGTGGCAAAAAAGGCCACCCAAATTGTCCTGCAGCCTATGAACAACAAGGAAATGCTTCAAAAATGGCTTATTTCAAACGGTTTTTTACTTAATGAAATAAAGCTGACTGAGGATGGCAAGCATTTTTATTTCATAATTTCCTGCTGCTATGAATCTCAAGTGAGCAAGAGAGATGATTTTGATTTAGAATTTCCGCCTGAGCTTATTTTCAGCAGAAGCCCTGAAATGAAGCATTATTTAGAATATAGGCTTCGGGTGGAAAACACCATTTTGGAAAGCATGGCCCAAATGCGTGAGAGTGATGAATATAAAAGCAGAGAAATAAAAATAAATGCCATAAAGGAGAGGTTAGCGAAGTATGAAGTTTGAAAAAATTATAGAATTCATAAATGAATATGCCCCGGAAGAGGCTGCTTGCGACTGGGATAACAGCGGCATTCAAATTGGTGATAAAAAAGCTGAAATTAAAAAGGTTTTGGTTTGCCTTGATGTGACTCCGAGAGTGGTTAAGGAGGCTGCGGAGGGAAACTTTGATTTAATAATATCCCATCATCCCTTCTTTTTCTTCCCAATTAAAAACATCATAAGCGATGAAAAAAGCAATATGATAAGAGAAATTATAAAGCATAATATAAATGTTTATTCCTCCCACACCTGCTTTGATGCTTCAAAATACGGCATTAACGCCTATTGTACCTTCCGTCTGGGGATTGAAACAGATTCGTTTTTAGAGGAAAGCAGCGTTGAAGGGCTGGGAATTGGAGTTTGCGGCAACCTTAAAAAGGAAATCACCTTTGGTGAGCTTTGCGACGAAATAAAGAAAATATTCAAGGCAAACACCCTTAAAGTTTCCTCCTTCTGTGAAAATGATTTTGTTGTGAAGCGGGCAGCATTTTGTGGAGGCAGCGGTTCTAGTTATTTAAACAAGGCAAAGGAGCTGGGGGCTGATGTGCTCATAACGGCCGACGCTAGCAATGGCAAATATCTGGAGGCTTTAAATATTGGCCTTCCTATAATCAACCTTACGCATTTTGAAAGCGAAAAATGCTTTGTGAAAATAATGAGAGATATTCTTCTGAAGGGTAATTTTGACATTGAGGTGGCTGAGTCTCTTTCGGGAGATGATGTGGAAAGGTATATTTAGGCTAACTCTTGAAAATTCATTTTAATTATGATAAAGTAGCTTAGTTAAAGCATGTCGTTTGACCGCGCCTTAGGGTGAGGAAAGTCCGAGCTCCACAGGGCAGGATGCCTGATAACGTCAGGTGGAGGCAACTCCAAGGAAAGTGCAACAGAAAGGAAACCGCCGCATTTATGCGGTAAGGATGAAAGGGCGAGGTAAGAGCTCACAGGCGGATAGGTAACTATTCGGACGTGTAAACCCCATCCGGAGCAAGACTAAAAAAGGGCGTAAAACCGGCTGCCCGTCGGGCCCGTGGTAAGTCGCTTGATGCTGTCGGTGACGGCACGCACAGATAGATGGTCATTAAAACAGAACTCGGCTTATGAACGTGCTTTAATCTTTAAAAAGGCGCATTGTGCCACGCTTTTGCGGGTTTGTGCGTTTTTTTTATACAAATTTTTATAAAAGCTGGCTTAATATAGCTTAAGCTATAGGCGAGAGCATTTTATGGTATAATGATTTTAATTTTGAAAGTGAGCAAATTGAATGAAGAATTCTATTGTGGTTTGTGTTGGTGAGGGCGGAAATAAAGAGGAGGCAGAAGCCTTTTCGAAAAAAAATAATGTGCCCATGGCGGATGAGCCCGGAGAGGCGCTTAGCCTGATGTTTGATGCAAAGGGCGTTAGCCTTATGGGTTTTGGCCTTAGCTATCAAGGGAATTTTGAAAATATGCTTCATCGCATAACCAATGGCAGGCTCCTGCATGAAATGCTGGTGAAAGCCGCAAAAACAGGCGAGGGAGGCTCAAGGGCAATTGATGCCACGGCTGGCATGGGTGAGGATAGTTTTCTTTTGGCTGCCTATGGCTATGATGTTACCCTTTATGAGCAAAACCCTGTAATTGCCGCCCTTTTAAGAGATACAATCCGTCGGGCAAGAAAAAACCCTCAGCTTAGTGAAATTGTGGGCAGAATGAAGCTGGTAGAGGGCAACAGCATTGAATTTCTAAAAAAACAGGATTCCCTCGCAGATGTGATTTACCTCGACCCGATGTTTCCTAAACGTCAAAAATCAGGCCTTGTTAATAAGAAGCTCCAGCTGATTCAAAAGCTTGAGCCGCCATGCTCTTCAGAAGAGGAATTGTTTGAGGCAGCCTGGGAAGCAAGCCCATCGAAAATAATTGTGAAGCGTCCACTAAAAAGCCTTTATTTAGCCGGTAAAAAGCCTTCATATACATTAGAGGGCAAGGCAATTCGTTATGACTGCTATGTGCTTTGGAAATAAAGCTAATTTTATGCACTAACCTCCACTGTGGAACTTACTTTGGGAATTAACTCCACATTTTGAAATTGGGTAATTAAGGAATAAATCTTTACAAATAAACCGGCATCTGCTATAATATTAAACAATGTGCGGGCGTGATGGAATCGGCAGACATGTAAGATTTAGGATCTTATGCTGAAAGGCGTGCAGGTTCAAGTCCTGTCGCCCGCACCATTTTATTGCCTTAATTAAAACCATTTCGGTAATTTCAGATATTAAATACCACATTTTAGGGCGTGTGAGAAAATGAAAGTTTTTTATGCGTCCTTTATCCTTGCCATTTTCACTCATTATTTTGTCAATGAGCCCGTCAGCTCCATCAACATCCTTTAGCAGGGTACTAAGAAATTCTCTGTTCATATTTACCTTTCTTCTTGCTACGCTTTTTATACGTGGGT
>CAVEWD010000101.1:0-3761 GCA_963619195.1 bacterium
AAGCCTTGATGCAAGTGTGAATATTCCAATAAGAATTATTATAGCTACCCACACCGCGGTGGCTATTTTTTTATTTGAAATAATTATTGTTATTCCTAAAACAAGAATAAGTACTGGCCAGAAATATATTGCGGAAAGCGCTAAATCATTAAATGGCAATAGAGTTAAATTCAGTTTTTGTATGGCTTTAGAGAGACTCATGACCGTTATAACTGCACCTATAGATAGCTTCGTTATTTTTGAGTTACGACTGTTGGATTTTTCAAAAATTCCGGCAAAAAAAATATACAGTCCTAAGGACAGCAATGAATAAACTAAAGCTTCCTCCATACCTAAAGTATTTGCGAAATAATTGTTGATTATAAAGCCTAATGAAAGACAAATGGCAGTCGTGAGAAATGCTCCAAAGGCAAATGCATAATTGTCTTCGAGCGGCACTGTATTTTCATTTGACTCTTCTTTTAAATCATTATTATCAGCATCCTGGGAATTTGAGCCTTGAAATGGCAAAAAAATAGCTAAAAGGAAATAAGCTATAAGAGTTGCTGGATACAAAACGCAAAGGAAAAAAGCACCAATCCTAACGATAGATATATCTATGTTTAGTGTTTCAGCTATGCCAGCACATACACCACTGATTTTTTTATTAGTATCTGATTTATGCAGCTTTCTATCCATTTAAAAGCTCCTACTGAAATTTAGATAATAATACAGCGGTAAAATTAAAATTTAATTAAACCGCTGTTATTTATATATTATTTTCTTCCAACGATAAGATACCATTGTCCCATATTTGTGATGTATTCAATATTAAAGCCATTATCGGAATACGCGTTACGAACCTCATCAACTCTTGATTCTATTATGCCTGTTGAAATGAAAACTCCATTATTAATCAAGATATTTCCCAATTGACCGCAAAGCCTGCAAATTGGACCTGCAAATATATTTGCTACAATTAAATCCGCCTTTTCGTTTATTGCTTCTGTTAGATCTGCGCACACAACACTGATTTTTGATGTAACACCATTTATCTCGGCGCACTCCCTAGTGGCGGTTACAGCGTTTTCATCTATATCCACAGCAGTAACTTTTTCAGCCCCTAATTTAGCTGCTGTCACTGATAAAATACCACTACCGCTCCCAATGTCTATCACATGCTTTGCCTTTGGTGCATATTTTTCAAGGGCCTCTAATGCCATTTTTGTTGTTTCATGCTGTCCTGATCCAAAACTCGAGCCAGGATCAATAAGCACATTAATTTTATGTGGCATATCATCCTCCTCCCAAACAGGACGAATGTAGAGATTTTCGCCAAGAGTAAAGGGTTTAAAGAATTCTCTCCAGTTATACTGCCAGTCTTCATCCTTTATGTTGTCCACCTTAATTGATAAGTTATCAAACATTGAATCATTTGATGCCTTAAGGGAATCAACTAAATCCACTATGGCATTCATAAGAGAACCACCCTCTTCATCTTCAGCAACATAAAGTTTTATGTTCGGTTGCAGCGTGGATATATTTTCATTAACTTTCTCGTCGAGCATGTCCCATTTATCTGAATTTTCTTCTAGAAATGCTTTTAATTCATCAGGATCCTCGACTACAAAGGAAGAAATTCCTACATCCATTATTTTCGCGGAAAGTATCTCCAAGGCTTCTTTCTTAGTATATATGGTTACTTCATTCCAGTTCATATGTAGCTCCAATGCATTTATTCGCATAAAATTATATAATAAGTTTGTCTTTTTTTCAAGCAAATCGAAACGAGTATTGATTAAAGGCCAAATTTAGTTTAAACTTGTGTGGAAAAGGATTTTAAATGATGAAAGTAATTGTTATAGGTGCTGTTAATATTGATATTACGGCAAAATGTAGTTACTCAACGGTGATGTATGATTCCAATATAGGCGTTATAAAAAGAGGGCATGGTGGAGTAGGAAGAAATATTGTTCATAATTGTGCTTTGCTTGGTCTTGAGTGTTCATTTGTTTCTGCCGTTGGCATGGATGACAGCGCCAATTCAGTATTAGAGGAATTAAATGACCTGGGGGTTGATACACAGGATGTTTTGATCTCGCCTGATTATCCATCTGGGACGTATATTTGTATAATTGATGAGAATGGTGATTTAATAATAGGGTTTAATGACATGCAGATTGTGAACTGCATTAATAAAGACTTTCTTAAATCGTGTAATTTAAATTGTGATATTCTTGCAATTGATGCTAATCTTTCTTATGAGGCACTGGAGCAGGCTTTGTCGTATGAAAAAAAATATGTATTTGCAGAGCCAGTAAGCGTGAAAAAATCGTATAACCTTTTGCCATTCCTTGATAAGATCGATGTCATAAAACCAAATGTTTATGAGGCTGAAGCATTAAGTGGAGTGAAAATTTCTAGAGAATGTGATATTTACCGTGCAGGTGATGCTCTTTTGAAAAGGGGGGTTAAACAAATCTATATCACTGCAGGGAGCAGCGGGGTATATGCGTTCACACAAGATGGAAAAACGTTTCACTATTTACAGAAGATTATAGAACCTGAAAATTCAAATGGGGCAGGCGATGCCTTTTCAGCAGGTGTAATTTATTCTCTTGCAAATGGATTCAATGTGGAACGAACATGCGCTTTTGCGTCAAATTGCGCTGCTTTTGCGCTTCAAAATGAAGAAGCTGTAAATAAAAATTTAAATGCGCAAATAATTTTGGAAAGGATTAAATAGAATGAAAAATATAGTAATTTCTGAGGAAGTAAAAAAAGCATTAGATGAAAAGAGGGGAGTTGTTGCCCTCGAAAGTACAATAATATCACACGGTATGCCATATCCGCAAAATGTGCAAACAGCTCTTAAAGTTGAGGATGAGATAAGAAAATGTGGAGCAGTTCCAGCAACTATAGCCGTTGTCAATGGTGTTATAAAAGTTGGACTTTCTGCTGATGAAATAGAATATATCGGTAAAGAAGGGCCGAATGCGGTTAAATGTTCAAGAAGAGACCTTCCTTATGTTGTGGCTGAAAAGTTAAATGGTGCTCTTACTGTGGCTGCTACGATGATATGTGCAAATGCGGCTGGAATTAAAGTTTTTGCCACAGGTGGAATTGGTGGAGTGCATCGTGGAGCCGAGAAAACGATGGATATATCAGCTGACCTAGAGGAGCTTGGAAAAACTAATGTGGCTGTTGTTTGTGCAGGATGTAAATCAATACTTGATATAGGACTTACATTGGAATATCTAGAAACAAAGGGAGTTGCGGTTATAGGATATAAAACAAATACAATGCCAGCCTTTTATACATCTAAGAGTCCATATAAGGCGCCTTTCAGGTTGGATAGCGCAAAGGAAATAGCTTCATTTCTAAAAGCAAAGGATGGGCTTGAATTGGGCGGTGGATGTGTAATTGCAAATCCTGTGCCAGATGAGTATTCAATGGACGAAAAAGTTATAAATGCTGCTATAGAAAAGGCTCTTGCAAAGGCTGATGAGCTTAAAATTAAGGGAAAAGAAATTACGCCGTTCCTGCTTGCTGAAATAAAGGATATCACAGGTGGTGATAGCTTGGATGCAAATATTCAGCTGGTGTTGAATAATGCTAGACTTGCGGCTGAAATTTCAAAGGATTTAAGCGAATAGTTGAATATGCTATTATTTTATAGCCATGGAAATGCAAAGATAAAAGGAATGCCTAAAATAATTTAGCATTCCTTTTATTTCATGTTAATTGTTTCCACTCCATCTGTATTGCAGAGCTTCGGCAAG
>CAVEWD010000102.1:0-3736 GCA_963619195.1 bacterium
ACTCATCTTTAGCAATTTTCAGCTCAACTCGTCGGCCAACCATCATTTCAGAAAGGTCTTCCTTTGAAACATCCGCCACATTCACGGTTCCAACATATTTACCCTTTCTCAGAACGGTACACCTATCGGCAACAGCCTTAATTTCGTTTAATTTGTGTGTTATAAATAAAATCGATTTCCCTTCTGCAGCAAGCTCCTTCATTATTTTCATAAGCTCATCTATTTCTTGAGGTGTCAATACTGCTGTGGGTTCATCAAAGATAAGTATTTCATTATCTCTATATAACATTTTTAATATTTCAACACGTTGCTGCATTCCCACAGTGATATCTTCAATCAATGCATCAATATCTACTTTAAGACCATATTTTTCAGAAAGTTCTATAACTTTTTTCTTAGCTTGCTCAAGCTTAAGAAATCCATTTTTTACAGTTTCAGCCCCAAGTATGATATTCTGCAGCACCGTAAAGTTATGTACTAATTTAAAATGTTGGTGAACCATTCCAATTCCCAACGCATTTGCATCGTTTGGATCATTAATCCTAACGACCTCGCCATTTTTCTTTATTTCACCCTTTTCCGGTTGATACAGACCAAACAAAACGCTCATAAGCGTCGATTTGCCCGCTCCGTTCTCACCAAGTAGGGCATGGATCTCCCCCTTCTTTAGCTGAAGGGTTATATTGTCGTTTGCAACAATACCTGGAAATTCTTTTGTGATGTTCAGCATTTCGATAACATAATCGCTCATTTTTTTTCCTTTTTTAAAATACCAGCCATATTTTAATAAAAGGCTAAGCTAAAAAAGCCTAGCCTTTTAACCTCAATATCTACTACTGAATGTTGAGTGTAACTAATGATGTTGTTGGAACGGTTGTTGTGTCACTTGAAACAGCAACTTCACCGTTTACAGCCATATCATAAAGAACATTATATTCATCAACTGTGTAGGTGTTAAATCTCCAAGATGATTCATCTGTTGGGATACCAACGCAATTATCTTCGATGCCAAGATTTGCTGTTGTTCCTGCATCTTCTTCTGACCATGTGCCACCATTAGCATAAAGATCTGTGAGAGCAAGCTCAACTGAACCTGTGAGGTTCTTCATTGCAGATGTGATGATTCTTTCAGATTCTGCAGCTTGGTCAACGTCAACGCCGATAACCTTGCCATTTTCTGTTTCTTCAGCAGCACCTACGATTGAAAGGTAGATACCACCACCGCAAGAGAAGATAACTTCTGTTCCTTCAGTGTACCATCCAGCTGCTTTAACCTTGATTTCATCAGAAGCTGAGAAGCTACCTGTGTACCAATAGTTAATTTCAACTGTTCCTGCAGGCAGGTCAAGAACTTTTGCTGCATATTCAGCACCCTGAACAAAACCGTAACCATAGCGGATAACTGCTGGAACATCCATACCACCCATGAAACCAAGCTTTGTATATCCATCTGCTACTGCTGCATAACCAGCAAAGAAGCCAGCCCACTGCTCTTGGTAAAGAATGCAATGAACATTTGATGAAGTTTTGTAGTTGTAGTCAGCATCATGTGGTTCACCATCAAGAAGAAGGAAGCTAACTTCAGGATAAATATCTTGAACTTCATAAATTGCTTCTTCAAAAAGGTAACCAGGGCAAACCACAACTTTTGCACCTTTTTCAATTGCGGTGCCGATTGTCTCTATACGAGCTGCTGTGGAATCTTCGCTTGGACGATAGTAGTTGTAAGAAATCTTATTTTCTTCAGCATACTCCTTTACGCCATTCCATGCGCCTTCATTGAATGATTTGTCGTCGATGTTTCCAACATCTGTGATAAGAGCGATTTCATATGTTCCATCATCTTCACCGCTGCCGCAAGAAGCGAAAGAACATACCAAAACTACTGCCATAAGTAAGGCTATGAGTTTTTTCATGTAAATTTCCTCCATTAATTTAATGCTCTAACGACCTACGCCGTTACTAAAAATTATATCAAAACAATGTAAATTTGTCCATAATTATAAATAATTAAATTATGAAAATAATTACCTTTTTACAATTAGTTTAACAACCTTACCATCTGAATATTTATTGCTGTATATGTACCGTATAATCACAATACCACAAAGAACATTATACTCTAAATACATCTCCCACCACGGCATATTAGGCCAAAGGTGGGGTAAACGCAATGGTCCGCCGTATCCTCTGGGTGCTTCGGACCATTCCTATTCAGAAAAGAAGGCTGGTTGGAGGAAATCCCTTGACAAACCAACCTCCAGGATACATAACAGGATACATAATAAGAAACAAGGGAAAGATAAAGAAGAGTCCTCCGATAAAAGCTCTTCCGATAAATTAAAGAAAGCTGTAAAAATCGGTGCAGCAGTTGTGGCTGTGGGCCTAGTATCTTATGGTGCCGTTAAACTAGTAAAATCTGGCAAGTTAAACGAACTGACCAATCTTGGTAAGAATAAGGTTGGTAAAATACTTGATAATGATAGCATGGATTCAAACTCTTCTGCATTTCGCGAAATAAAGCGACTTTCTCATTCTGAAACAATTAGGGAGGTTGTTGAAAAAGCGAATCCTCATCGTGGGGATCCAACGTATAAGAATAATTGTACATATTGTGCTATTACATCATTTTTGCGTACCATTGGGTATAATATAACAGCTAAAGATACTGGCGGAGAACCGAAAATCTTGCAGGTGTTGTCGAAGAATGCTTTGAGGGCGCTCAAATATTGGATGGCAACGCTGGAATATTCGGTCGTTCTGTTGATGGTGCAAAAAAATATGCTTATAAAAAAATTTGGTCAAAATGCATCTGGTGTGTGCAGTATTCTGTATAAAGGTAGTAATGGTAGAGATCATGTGTTTAACTGGATTATTCAAAATGGCATGGTTGAATTCTTTGATGGGCAGGATGCCAAATCTGAAATTAACCATAACGAATAAAATCAACGAGTTTTGGTCCGCTATTGACATAAATGGCAGTCTTACATTAGCCAGATTGGATAATGCTACGATCAAAAGTGAAGATGCAATAAAAATCGTAGTGCAATAAACATATTCTTTAATGAAAGGAGTATATTTGATGGAAAAAGAAATAGTGATTGACGGACACGAAATGACAGTATATGATACGGATCCTATTCCGATAAAGGATTTAATAAAAAAAGATATTAATTGGGCATATAGTTGGAATGATTATTATATATTTACGTGCAAAACATATGACATTTACGATGCTCAAATATATATCGTTAATAAACATGCGAGAAAAGTTGAATGGGGATATTACACATCATTAGGTATCGATGCTATTTCATACGGTACACCAATAACTTCAGAAGAACTTAAGAGAGCATTGGCATAGGCTCTCTTTTATTTTTGTTATAACGCAAAAATACAAGTCCTTTTATGAAAGAAACACTTTAAACGAAAGGATTAATATTATGTTTAACAAAGCAGGACGTATCGAAATTGTAGATTTTGAACAAATGAAAAAGGAAGCAAAGAAACGTCAGAAGAAAGCGGAGAATTTACACTGAAAGCATATGAGTTTATGGATGAAATAGCTAAACAGAACGGTTATGATAATGTCCGTGATTTACTTTACGACTACAGTACTATACCTTCTGCACAAATGGCAAACCACAAAAAGGTAGAATTACTGGGAAAGAATTAAATATACTGGCGGAAGCGGTGGGATTCGAACCCACGAGCCCGTGAGGACTACCTGATTTCG
>CAVEWD010000103.1:0-670 GCA_963619195.1 bacterium
CTTCTGTTACAGAGGAGGGGGAAACCCTTTTGCCCTTTAAAACAATGTTTGATTTGATTAAAACATATCCAAACGAGAGGGTGTATTTTAATATTGATGAAATGTCCTTTGCCACAACCATTACGTGTTCCCAGTCTGAAGTGAACATGCTGGCTAAAAACCCGCTGGACTACCCTGTGTTTGAGGCTGTGAAACCGGAGAATTTAATTAAACTAAACAACGATGAGTTTAAAGAGGTGATAAAGGAAACCGTTTTTGCCTGCGCGCCGCAGCTGAGCATAAACCCGATTTTGTCGGGGGTGAATGTGGAAATTGAAGAGGGAATTTTAGTTTTCACTGCTCTGGATGGCTATAAAATGGCTCTTAGAAAAATTAACGCCGAAACCCTTTCTGAAGCAGGAAAAAGCGCTATTGTGCCAGGAAGAACCTTAAATGAGGTTTTAAAGATTGCATCTTTTTACACCGACGACATTTATTTTGCCATAGCAGGCAACCGTTTTGTGCTTAATGTGGGAGACACTCAAATTATGAGCATTTTATTAGAAGGGCCGTATATTAACTATAAAACACTGATTCCCTCCAACATAAACACAATGGTTAAGGCTGAAAAGGCAGAAATTTTAATGAGCCTTGAGCGAGCCGGCTTGATTTGCGATGTGGCGAAAAACTC
>CAVEWD010000103.1:680-3729 GCA_963619195.1 bacterium
TCTATTGTGAAGATTTTCATTACCGACGACAACATGAATATAACATCTTCCTCAGACTTGGGAAAAATTGTGGAGGATGTTACGGTTAATAAAACCGGGGATGATTTAAAAATTGCCTTTAATGTGAGGTTTTTGTCGGATGTTATTAGAAATGTTAAGGATGAGAGGCTGCTTTTGGAATTTAGAGATTCTGTTGGCCCGTGCCTTATAAAACCTGTGGACAGCGACAGATTTTTATATTTGATTATGCCAGTGAGATATACTGAGTAGAATTTAGTCCCAGCTGCAAAGGCGGTTGGGATTTTTTATAAGTCAATAAAAGGAGACACAACAAATGAGCACCAAGGAATATCAAAACAGCTCAATGCTTAAAATTTTCCTTCATTTTTTTAAACCACACCTGGGTCTTTTTATTCTGGATATGGTTTGCACGCTGATTGTGGCGCTGATTGATTTGGCCTACCCCCTTGTTTCCCGTTGGGCAATGTATGAGCTTTTGCCTAAGGACGCCTACGCCACATTTTTTTGTGTTATGGCAATTGTGGTGGGAGCTTATATTATAAGAAGCATTTTATATTTTGTAATTACATATTGGGGGCATACCTTCGGAATTAGGGTGGAGGCGGATATTCGTGAGGCACTTTTTTGCCACATTCAAGAGCTGGGATTTGATTTTTTTGATGAAAACCGCACAGGTCAGCTTATGAGCAGGCTCACCAGCGACCTTTTTGAGCTTACGGAGCTTGCCCACCATGGGCCGGAAAATTTGTTTATTTCATTGATTACAATTGTGGGGGCTCTTGTGGTGATGTTTCGCACCCAATGGAGGCTTGCTCTGGTGGTGTGTGTTATTTTGCCGGTGTTTATTGCCGTTACAATTTCCCGCAGAAATCAAATGCAGCGGGTGTCAAGGCTTGTTAAAGAGAAAGTGGCCCACATAAATGCCGATGTGGAGTCAAGCCTTTCAGGAATGCGCACGGCTAAAGCCTTTGCCAACGAGGAGCTTGAAAAAGAGAAATTTTGCCGTTCAAACGAAGCTTTTAAAGTTTCTAAAAGGAGTTTTCATAAAGAAATGGGCATTTTTTCAGGGGTAACAGAGTTCTTTTTAAGCGTGCTTTCGGTGTTTGTGGTGAGCGTTGGAGGGTATCTTATTATGAAAAATGAGCTTAATTATGCCGACCTTCTAATGTTTAGCTTATACATTACCTCCTTTGTGAACCCCTTAAGGAAGCTGGAAAACTTCATGGAGCTTTTTGCCAACGGCACCGCAGGCTTGGAGCGCTTCACCCAAATTATGCGCACTGAGCCATCTATTAAGGATGAGCCTGATGCAAAGGATTTAAAAAATGTTAAGGGTGAAATTTTAATTGATGATGTGAGCTTTGCCTACACAAAGGAAAGTGAGATTTTAAAAAACATTACAATTAAAGTGGAGCCTGGGCAAACTTTAGCCATTGTGGGGCCAAGCGGGGGAGGAAAATCCACATTATGCCAGCTTATTCCCCGTTTTTATGATGTAGGATGCGGCAAAATTGCAATTGACGGGGTTGATATTAGAGCTTTAACCCTAAAAAGCTTAAGGGAAAATATTGGAATTGTGCAGCAGGATGTGTTTTTATTTGCAGATTCAATTTTAGAAAATATTCGCTATGGAAAACCTGATGCCACCATGGAAGAAATTGTTGAGGCGGCAAAGCAAGCGGAAATTTATGATGACATAATGGCTATGCCGCAGGGCTTTGACACCTATGTGGGGGAGAGGGGAACCCTTCTTTCCGGAGGGCAGAAGCAGAGAATTTCCATTGCCAGAATTTTTCTGAAAAACCCGCCGATTTTAATTTTAGATGAAGCCACCAGCGCCCTTGACAGCTTAACAGAGGCCAAAATTCAACATGCCTTTGACGAGCTGGCTAAAAACCGCACCACTTTAATTATTGCCCATAGGCTTTCCACAATTAAGGCAGCAAGCAGAATTGTGGTGATTACTGAAGGGAAAATTCAGGAGGAGGGCACCCATAAGGAGCTTATAGAAAAGGGCGGGATTTATGCAAAATTGTGTAAAACCCAAAACATTGTTCAGTGAAAATATAACTAAAAGCCCGGAATGTTTCGGTTTACGTTGATAAGGCAGTAAATCAAATTATCACCGAAACCGGATCGGCAATAGGAAAGATACCCGAGTGGCATTTCTACCACTCAGGTATCTTTTTCTGAAATTAGGAGTTGTTATAGTTTGCTGAACACATATACATCGGCAACATTGCCATCATTGGGCGCAATCCGTACATTCGATCGCTGCTTCTCTTCACGATATAATAATCTTAAAAAAATCGAATGAGAGTCAGTTGATGAAGCAAAAGTATTACTTTGTGCTTAGCATTGAGGAATGGCGGCTTATGATTCACTGCCTGAAGAATTTCCCCAATCGACTTATATTGGAGGGGAAATATATCGATACTGTGGATGAGGTGCTAATCAAAGTTGCAAATGCACGCCGCATCCGGCGCCCTCACACCCGTCGGTACTCCACACACAGTTAAGACGGATGTCCCCGCCATAATGAAAGCACATTTGGAGATATTATTGACAAATGCACCCATTGGGTGTATTATATAATCGAGGTGATTTTTATGGATATTCGTGAAATGAGAAGACGGCTGGGGAATACACAAAGCGAATTCGCTGCAAGATATAATATTCCCTTTCGTACCGTTCAAAACTGGGAAACCGGCACACGTAAGCCGCCTGAATATATCGTCAGCTTATTAGAGCATCGGGTTAAAGAAGACTTAATCAACAGAAGGACGGTAACTTTGCCGAAGTATGATCCTCAAAAGCAAGACCTGCCCAAGCGAAGCGATTTTATCGGAGCAACAGCTTGGCTTAGAGCCGTTCGTGAGTGCATTGGTGAGCCAATTGTATTTGCTTTGGATGAAGCACTTATGTGTCAGGGCAGTTTTGGCGGGCGCAGCGACGAGTATCTTGTTTGGGTATACGGAAGCGATGCTGTCACGAGGTTTAATGGGGTGGTTGTTCTCGGAAATCAAAT
>CAVEWD010000104.1:0-3101 GCA_963619195.1 bacterium
GTACATATTCAGATATTTTAAAGAATTAAGTGCATTAATTTTTCTATAAACATTGGTATTTGCAAAGGCATAATTTATATCCATAATCTCCTTTAATGCGCTTGTTCCATCTGTGTTAATTTCACAAAATTTAAACTCTTTTGAGTTCCTATTATAAAAAATATCCATTCTCATTATTGGAATAATGCAGTCATAATTCACTGGTGATAAAATAAGACTATTCATCATAGGCGAAAAGTTAAAAAGAGCTCTATAATTTTCATTATTTATATAATGCAATGTAACCTTTTGAAGAATACCATACGTTGTATGAGCAATCTCTGAAAATATCTTAACCTCATCATTATTAATTATGTACGGAACATTTAAAAAATTAATTTCATTTTTGCAATATAACAAAGCATCTCTATGAAAATTTTCCTTTAACGGTTTAAGCTGTTTGTATAGGTCCAGCTTACCTTTCTTTGTTTCATAAATATATTTTTCTGTAAAATAATTCATGCGTATCCCCAAGTCCGTGCCAAATCGATTTATTAAATTATATTATTATAAGCTTAATAAAAACTTTTATGTTAACCATTACAAATACTTCTCATAAGCACTTTAATGTAAATTATATCACATAATAATTCCACTCCTTTGTCATTTACAGCTTATTAATTATGATATAATATTGAAATAAAGACAAAATTGCTGTAATATTGTAGCAAAAATTACAGATTGTGCTTGGAGGAATAATGGAAGGAATCTCGACAAAAGAAGATGTAATAAAGAAGGTCAAAGAGTTAAACATAAAATTTATTCACTTACAATTTACCGATTTAATGGGCACAATGAAAAATGTTTCCATACCAGTTAGTCAACTTGATAAAGCACTTAACAATGAAATAATGTTTGATGGCTCATCTATAGATGGTTTTGTTAGAATAGAAGAATCTGATATGTTTTTATACCCAGATATAACTACGTTCGAAGTGTTTCCATGGCAACCTCAGGATGCAAGATTGATTTGTGATATTTATACCATAGATGGTAAACCCTTTGAGGGATGCCCAAGATTTATATTGAGGAGGGCACTAAAAGAAGCAGATGATATGGGCTACAAAATGTATGTAGGACCTGAATGCGAATTTTTCTTATTCAAAACAAATGAAGATGGATCATCAACTTTAGTTACAAATGATGATGCAAATTATTTTGACTTAGCTCCTGTTGATTTGGGTGAAAATGCAAGAAGAGATATGGTGTCTGCCCTTGAGGAGTTAGGCTTTGAAATTGAGGCATCACACCATGAATGCGCTCCAGGACAGCACGAAATTGATTTCAAATATTCAGATGCATTAAGTGCAGCCGATAACATTATGACATTCAAACTTGCTGTAAGAGTAATTGCGCAAAAACATGGGCTTCATGCCACATTTATGCCAAAACCTGTGTTCGGAATGGCTGGCAGCGGAATGCACCTCAATCAGTCATTAATGATCAATGGGAAAAATGCTTTTTACGACCCGAATGGTAAGGATGAACTTAGTGAGGTGTGCTACAAATATATTGCAGGAATTTTAAAGCATGCAAGAGCTTTTGCAGCAATTACTAACCCCACAGTAAATTCATACAAACGACTTGTGCCAGGATATGAAGCACCTATGTATATAGCTTGGTCGCACAGAAACAGGAGTCCATTAGTTAGAATACCTGCAAAACGAGGAATGTCAACAAGAATTGAACTACGAAGTCCTGATTCAGCAGCCAACCCATATCTTGCATTAGCCTCTGTGTTAATGTCGGGATTAGATGGTATAAAAAATGACATTTCTCTTCCACCTGCCATGAACACAAATTTGTACACTCTTTCCGAAAAGGAGAAAAAGGAGCTTCATATAGAAATGCTTCCAGATAACCTAAAGGAAGCAATAGATGTTTTAAAGCAAGATGAATTAATGCTTAAGGCTTTGGGGGAACATGCCGAGAGACAATTCATTCATGCAAAAGAGCGTGAGTGGGCTTCATATAGCACAAGAGTAACAGAATGGGAGCTAAAGGAGTATTTAAATAAAATCTGATAAAGAATAAAGCACAGCAGAATATCAGTGTGATATGTACCCTCTTTACTGGACAATCAGTAAGGAGGGTATTTTATGGCGCAATGTCAATAGTTGGGGTAACCTAATAAAATAAAGTTACTTTCTATTACAAGGGCATGTAAAAAAATGAATTTTTTTTCACACATCCCTTCCGATAAATTACTTTTTCCACTGTCTACTTGACGGGGCACATCACATATCACGATCTCACTCCTTTTATTAACCTTCTTTAAAATACTTCCTCTGCTTCAGATAAAAACCTACGCCAATCATAATCCATACACCCAACATGAGATATGACTGCCAGCAAAAGCTAACACCGGAAAGTCCCGGAATCGGAACAAGCTGTAGCCCCATGAACGAAACACTGAATACTACACCAATGATTCCAAGCACATACAAGCTCTTACTTCCGTCCTTATCTCTTCTAAGCTCCTTAACTGCAGAAAAGCATGTGAATAGATAACCCATAGAAGCACCTATGGCGGACATATCAACAAACCACCCCAATGCTTCACGGCCTAATACAGGTCCGATGAGAGAAATAACAATGCAGAAAATCATGGCATTCTTAGGAGTATTGTGTTTTTCATCGATCACTCCAAAAATCTCAGGCAAATATCCTTCTCTAGCCATGGAATACATCAAACGGCTGGATGCAAGATAGAATCCCATAATGCCGGAAAGAACCGCACATGAAACACCTAAACCAACGACCACTTTCCCAAATGTTCCGAGTAACTGTTCAGCCGCAATTAGAAGCACCCATTTTCCTTCCACGCAAAGGTCTGGCCAGTTATTTAATGCAATGGCACAAACCGTGTTATTGGAAGTGTAAACAAAGAAACCGAACACGATGGCAACCACCATGATGCTCATAACCTTTTTATAAGAAAACTTAAACTCCTCAGCAACCTGTGGGATTGTATCAAAACCGACGAAAGCCCAAGGCGCAATTGCAAATGTAGCCAGGATAGAAGCAGCAACATTCTGCTTTGCCATTGAATCATTATATGC
>CAVEWD010000104.1:3111-3687 GCA_963619195.1 bacterium
AGCCTGAACAGCGCTCTTATCAAATCCCCACATAGGATCAAAATGAACACCATTATTGACAGCAGAAACCAATCCAGCAATGAAAAGTGTTCCGGCTGCAAAAGCCAGTAATCCAGCAAGCACCGTCTGAACAAAGCCTGCCTTCTCGACACCAAAAATGTTCAGAATGCCGAACAAGATAAGAATAGTTGATGCTATTACAATGCCACCAATAGAAACATTGCTGCCAGCTACTGTATATCCGATACCACCCCAGTTCAAACAGCCTTCCCCAAACATTCCTTCTATGATCAGAGGAATTGCTGTGGAGTTCATAGGAACATTAGTTAAATATGCAGCAACTAGAAACCATCCGCAAATGTAGGCTGCAGTCTTACCAAAATTCGATTTTGTGAAAGTAAATTCTCCGCCTGCCTGAGGATGTTTTGGCACCAAATAAGCGTATGCAAATGCAATGATAATCATTACGAGTGCCCCGAGTGCCATTGCAATCGCAGTTCCAGCTACGCCAGAATTGGGTAGGAATTTCTTACCAGGATTAATAAACGACCCCCATCCGATAATACAGCCAAACGC
>CAVEWD010000105.1:0-3671 GCA_963619195.1 bacterium
ATGACGGTTTGGACGGAGAGAGCAACAGTATTCAGAACCAGAAAATCATTTTGATCAATTGACCTTAGAAGAAACTATAAGCAACTCAAGGAGCACTGTCAAAAATTGGAGGATGGAAGGCTTGAGCAGATAGAGACACTTTGTAAAAATGAAGAACCTAATCTTAATACCCATTTTGTTTTTTCATTATTTGCATCTTTAGGTATATCCAAAGTGCTCAACAAGTTTACTATCTTATCGGCGATATTTTCAGCTGCATCCATATCAAACTCACCCATATCAGTTATAGCCATTCCTGTTATCTTGCTAAATTCATCAAGCAAAAACTTTTCCTCTGGTGTTAGAGTTGCAACTCTAAGCTGACCCTTCATGAAATAGGTGTGGAAACTGTAAGGTGTTGCAATATTTTGTATGCTAGTTGCAACGATAGGAAATTCCTTTTCTGAAAATAAACCTTCCCCCACCACAATTAAATGTTTATAGTTAAGTTTTCCTTTCATTCTATCTATGAATAATTTGGTAAGCTGTGCGGTATATGGTCCTCTAAAGCCAAAAACAAGGATAAGAGTGTCATAGGTGGTTTCATCCTCTGCTTGAAAGGGTGTGTCCACATTTAAACATAAACAATTTAAGCGTCCAGCTATTGCATCCGCTAATTTTTTTGCACTTCCATGGTGCGTTTCATAGGTTACTATACTCCTCATAAGCCATCTCCTATAATATAAATTTGAACTGTCATTAATTTTTGGGTTTAAATACAGAATAAAATATTGTAGTGAAATTTAAGTCTGAAATCTCATTAGTGACATATTTTGAAATTAACGCCGTCGATAAAGGGAGAAGGATAAGCCATAATCAAGATGACGGGGCACTACGAGATTGATTTTCGACCATTGCGAAGGTGTTAAGAGTTATTAAGGTAAATTTTGCTAAGTGTTACTGTATTTAAAATACATTTAACCTAAAGACGTATTTGTATACTAATTAATAATGTAATGGAAAATAATGATTAAATAATATAGACAACCAGTGGATCACATACTTCAATCTAAAAACTAAATTAGTAAGGCTAAAGTAACTTAAAAGAGGAAAGCTACTACCAGAAAAAAATCATAGACGCTTTCCTCAAATCACTGGGTGGAAACAAAAATGATTCTATTTCCACCTTCATTCTAACCTATTGAATGCTCTGCTGTTAAGGAAAATTATTGTGTAGGGAAAGCTACACTTACTTACTATACTTCCTTTTGTTATTGAAAACCAATAGGCCAACAGTTGCGCTAAGGGCTGCTACGGAAATTAGAGCTATTAGCATAGAAATATCATCTCCTGTTTTAGGGTTATTGCTGTAAGTGCTTCTAGTGATAGGCTCTGAAAGCACCACATTCCCATAATCAAATTCAGCAATGTCAATAAGCTCTCCATCCTTCTCAAATCCCATCACCACGCTCACAAAATATGTGCCTGGCTTGGTGGGAGGATTTTCATCTCCATCATAGAGAAGCGCAAGAATCTTTCCTTCACCTGTTGCTTCTGCCACAATGGTGCCATTTTGATCTTTAATATCAAGAATTGTTAAATTTTCAGGCTCTCCGTCGTGTTCCTCTCCGCTTAAGCGCATATTTACAATGTCTTTAAGTTTTTCTACGTCATTCCCTTTAATTCCATTTATGGACACATTCGGCCCGAAAATATAGTGGCCGTAGTTACTGTCGTGGCTATCCTGTCCGTCACCAATATAGCCGATGGCGTCCGGGTTCAGAGTATAGTTGATTTTTTGGGTTTTGTAATCGAACCATACATCATCTCTATAGTATTCATCATCCTGATGATCGCCATTCAGATGATCTTCGTAGACATTGGAATTAGGGTCCAAACAAGCTTCATCACAGGGGACATACTGACCTTCCTTTGTCTCACCTGTGATAATAGATGCGTTGCCGATGATGACAATATGGCCCCTCATGTCTCCGTCATCATCGGTGCCGATGGCGGCTGCGCTATATCCTGCGATGGCAGTAACCTGAGCACCGTCCCGGATAATGATCATGCCTTCCATGTTTCTATTTTCTCCGGTGCCGATACCGCAGCCTTCATCCTGGCCGATTGCTGTCACTTTTGCATTATCCTTGATTATAATTCTGCCAGTGGATAATACTGTCCCTTTTGTTCCGGATCCAATGCCTGCACTGTCTTCATCAGATCCAGCGGTAACTTGGGCATGGCCGCCAATAATAATGCTACCAGACACTTCGCCTTTCTCTCCAGAACCAATACCACTGCCCTCGTCTTGACTCCAGGCCGTGACATTTGCATTACCATCGATGGTTATATTGCCGGACATATCCGCATTATAATCATCCTCATACTCATAGCCGGATCCGATTCCAGCACCAGCCCAACCGCTGGCTGCGACAACCTGCGCATTTTCTGTAATGGTTATATCACCAGACATGTTACCATCCTTTCCAGAGCCTATGCCTGCGCCGCTCTCCTGACTAAATGCAGTAACATTGGCATTTCCATCAATGAGAATGTCTCCGGACATTTCTCCTTGATAGCCGGATCCAATGCCTGCACCGTCTCCAGATAAGTTATCTTCACCGTCGTCCTCCATGGTGATGGTTGCATTGCCTGTGATGTGTATGTTTCCAGACATTTCCTCTTGCTCATGACTTCCGATCTTTGCGTTTTCGCTATAACCAATCTCTGCTTCGAGGGATCCACTGCCGGTGATGGTGACATCCCCCTCGGAAACATGGATTGCCGAGCCAGACTCCGAGTAAATAATGTTTTCCTCTTCTAGAGTAATTTCTGCGTTGGAATCACCAACATCTATGGCATCTGATTCTGATTCAATGTTAATGCCTTTAACAGTAAATTGTGCCACGTTATCACCTGTAGTGGTAACTGTGATGGTGTTTTCCGTTGGTGAGTCATTTCCAGTTTGTTCAATTACTGTGGCACTTGTTTGTCGAAAATCGGTAATGCCATTGTCAGGTTGTGATACATACTGGCCTGTATCATCAGCAGTGATCTCAATGCTACCATTTGATAGGTCATAATTTTCAGCTAATGTCGTAATTGGTAGCACAGCGATTAGTGTCAGTGCAATAAGCACTATTGTGAATTTCTTTAGCTTCACGTTGTGTTCCTCCTTCTTGGCCTATTTATATTATGGCTTTCACACCAATTTTATCAGATGAATATAATATAGTCAAGCAAATACAATATGTGTGTATTGGAGATTAAACGGGGTAAAAGATCCCAGATAAATTGTGCATGCCAGCCATAGCCTTCTTTAACTTATATGCCTGCTCCACTTTTAACATATTTCAACGGATTTACTGAATAAACAAATAATAACACAATAAAGGTGATAAAGAGGATTGGATATGGTTATAGGAACTTTGAGAACTTTAGAAAAAGGATAATGATGAACTTGTCCTAAAAAGCTGAAGCGGGACGCGTCCCGCTTCAGCAAGTAATAGAAAGTAACTTTATTTTATTAGGTTACCCCAACTATTGACATTGAGCAGTAAAATCACCTCCCGAAATAGAAAAAGCTGCCTGATTTCTTTTGAAAACCAAGCGGCTTTGTATAGAATATTTACCTTTTAAAGATTGAAATCAAATCATCCACACAAGAACATAAGTACTGCTGTTTATGG
>CAVEWD010000106.1:0-1187 GCA_963619195.1 bacterium
TTATATCACCTACAAAAACAACTTCGCTGCTTATAATACTATCAACCTGCTCATAATTTACTCTATTAACTGTTTGAACTTTCGTATTGCCTTTTCTCATAACATATTTCCTTTATAATTCAATAAATAATTCTGGGTCAACCTTTGTACCATTCTCTCTTATTTCCAAATGCAAATGATTGCCTGTAGAATAACCTGTGGAACCAACCCCACCTATGATATCATCCACATTAACCTCTGCACCTTGGTAAGTATACACCTCACACATGTGCGCATAAACAGACACATATCCATTACCATGATCTATATAGACACAATAACCCAACTCACCTTGATAGCCCGCAAACGTTACCGTACCTTTAGCTACAGGATGAATCGGTGAATCATAATCACAAGCCAAATCACATCCTGAATGAAATTCAACTCGAGGATACGAACGATACTCAAAGTGTTGAGAAATGCGATACTCAGTATCTGGCAACGGATTGGAGTGCGGATAACGATTAGAAAGTCTGTCATACTCACTCACCTCGAATGATAAATCTGTATAATTCTCACTCTCTTCAGATATTCTTGTATCAGCATCAGATAATAGCACCTTTATATTCCTTAGAGAATCACTTATATCTAGATCGGACATTGATACATCAGATACGTAATAACTGAGGCCACCTACACCCCCACCAACTGCAGTATTCATCTTAATATCATAAAGTTTGGCATCTATCTCGGCCACGAGTTCGCTTTCATCTGTTGTCAGCTGAGATGAGGACTCATTTATAACTATTTGAATCTTATCCTCCAACAAATCCAAATACTCTAATTTTTGATTAACATCCTTAACCATCTCATCCATATCTGAAAGCTGAATCTGCTGTTCTTTATTAATATCTTGCAATAAAGCAAGATCCTCTTTGCTTTTGTTATATGACGCTAACAGCCCTATATATGAAACTGATAAAATCACTGTCCCAACAACAAACACACAACCCAAAACGAACAAAAATCCAAGTCCAAAAGAGGATATAGTATATCTTCGTGTTTTGCCATACAGGTTTGGGGTTATTATAAAAGTATATTTATTTGAAGAAGAATGTTTTGCCAGCTGAAAATCATCTATTTTGTTATAATTTAATCTCATTTATTCACCTCACAAAAACAAATCAAATGTATCGCGTCTATTATAC
>CAVEWD010000106.1:1197-1952 GCA_963619195.1 bacterium
TATTATACTATACAAACATAATGTGAACAATGAAACTATTCAAATCTTAATAAATTTTGTTACAATTTTGTTAAATTTCTACTATTTGTCGAACTCGCCATGACTGATTAGCATTTCAGCAATTTGAACAGCATTTGTAGCAGCTCCTTTGCGCAGATTATCAGAAACCACCCAAAAATTTAATCCATGTTCCACAGATAAATCTCTTCGCAACCTTCCAACATACACATCATCTGTATCCGCACAATCAAGTTGCGTAGGATACGAAGGCGATTCTAAGCTATCAACTAGTTTTAATGTTTTACAGTTCTCATACAAAGCAAACACATCTTCTATTTCAAAATTTAATTTTGTTTCAACATTAATACTTTCGCCATGACAAAAATAAACTGGAACTCGCACTGCAGTTGCAGTTATGTGCAATCCTTTATCTCCGAGTATTTTTTTTGTTTCATTAATCATTTTTAATTCCTCTTTTGTGTAACCATTATCTGAAAACACGTCAATATGAGGAATGCAATTGTATGCAATCTGAATCGGATAAAATTTATTTTCCTCCCCTTTTAAACCCATCTCTAAATCTTTTATACCCTTAAGTCCGCTACCTGATACGGACTGGTATGTATTATAAACAATTCTTTCTATTCCATATTTATCATAAATAGGTTTTAGCGCAACCACTGCTTGAATTGTTGAACAATTCGGATTGGCTATTATGCCATTATGTTTAAGAGCATCATCTGGATTTATCTCTG
>CAVEWD010000106.1:1962-3666 GCA_963619195.1 bacterium
GACTAAAGGAACATCCTCATACATTCTAAAAGCAGATGAATTATCAATCACAACAACACCATGCTCGGCAGCGATTGGTGAATATTTTAAGCTTGTATTTCCACCCGCTGAAAATAGTGCGAAGTCAATTTTTTTATCAAATGAATGTTCTGTCAATTCCTCAACCACATAACTTTCACCACCAAACAAAACCGTTGACCCCGCACTTCTTGAGCTAGCCATAGGATAAAACTCTGCAATAGGTATCCTTTTTTCCTCCAGAACCTGCATCATCTTTCGTCCCACAACACCTGTTGCACCAACGACTGCTACTTTATATCCTTTCATTTCATCATTTCCTCAACTTCTCTTTTAATTTTATGCACTGAAGGGATAGTCTCTCTCTCGATGGACATATTATAGGCTATCGGCAATTCTTCACCACAAATTCGTCGCACCGGGCATTTTAAAAATGAAAAAACATTTTCATTTATTTGTGCGACCACTTCTCCCGCGAATCCACCAAATTTAGGTGCTTCATGAACAACAACTGCTCTACCAGTTTTTTTAACGCTACTACTTATCGTGTCAATATCTAGTGGCCTTAATGACAACAAATCTACTACCTCAACACTTATGCCTTCTTTTTCAAGTTCAGATGCTGCACTCAAAACCTGAGATGTCATAAATGAATATGTAATTATACTCACATCTGTACCTTGTTTTGAGATGGAAGCATTCCCTATCTCAAAAGTAAAAAAATTGTCAGGGACGTCAAATTCAGATTCATACAAGAGTTTGTGTTCTAAAAATACGACAGGTGAATCATCTGATATAGCACTATGCATTAAACCTTTAGCATTGTACGCATTTGAAGGAGCAACCAGCTTTAACCCTGGGGTATTTAAAAGCAATGATTCAATACTCTGAGAGTGCTGAGCTGCAGCACCTGTCCCTGCACCGATATCAGTTCTAATTACGATTGGGGTAGATATTTGTCCTGCACTCATAAAATGTAACTTTGCTGCATGATTTATTAATGGATCTAATGCAAATGTGATAAAATCAGAGAAAAATATCTCAACAACAGGTCTCATTCCAAGGATAGATGCACCAACAGCCATTCCTGTGAATGCTGTTTCACTTATTGGCACATCAATCACACGACGTTTACCGTATTTTTTTTGAAGGCCAAAAGTTACACCCATGCTCCCTCCGTACGTTCCGATATCCTCACCTATTAATACAACATTCTCATCTAATCTCATTGCTTCGTCAAGAGCTTCATTAATTGCCTTTAAGTAAGTCTTTTTCATTTAGGCCTCCTCATTTGCGGATAAACAAATGATTTTGCATCCTCAAAAGTAATTTCTATTTTATTTTGCTCACAAAATGACAAAGCATCATCAATATCATTGTTAACTTTTTTCTGTATATCATCAAGGATTTTGTCATTTACAACACCATCTTTTAATAATAATTTGCAATAATATTCTATCGGATCATCTTTTTTATGCTCTTGCTCTTCATCGCTGGTCCTATAAAACAACTTGTCAGATCTCGAATGCCCCACATAACGATATGTTTTTGCTTCTATAAAATATGGCTTACCTGTGGAAATTATGAAATTCTTCGCTTCACATACAGCATCATAAACTTCATCAAGTTTATTTCCGTCAATTTGAATTGATTTAAGACCAAATCCCCTTGCTCTCTCATATATAG
>CAVEWD010000107.1:0-3540 GCA_963619195.1 bacterium
ATTGAATTTTTTTTGTAATTTATATAAAATTTCAAGTAAATTGTGGTATATGAAGAGAATTTTTGATAAATATGAGGTGAGGAAAATGATAAAAATATTTACTGACACAGCTGCTAATCTTCCTTTTGAAATATCAAAGAGCTATGGCATTGAAGTGGTGCAGTTTAAATTCTGGATTGACGGAAAGGAATGCTGCTTTAGTGAGGATTGGGATGATAGAGCTTTTTATGAAGTGATGAGAAATGGGGGAGAAGTTTCAACATCCCTTATAAACACACAAACCTTTGAGAGCGCCTTTAAAAAAGCCTTGGACGATGGGTATGACATAATATATGTAGGAATGTCCAGCGGAATAAGCGGAACAGTTGGCGCAGGCAAAGTGGCGGCTGATGAGCTAAGAAAAGATTACCCTGAAAGGAAAATAGGGGTTGTGGATACTCTCGCGGCTTCCTTAGGAGAAGGTTTTTTTGCCATTGAAGCTGCTAAGATGGCCTGTGATGGAATGGATTTTGATGAAATATTAAGCTGTCTTGAGAAAAATAAATGGAACATGTGTCAGTATTTCACAGTGGATGACTTGAAATATTTAAGGAAAGGCGGCAGAATAAGCGCTGCTAAAACCCTTATTGGTAATGCACTTAATATAAAACCAATTTTAATGGGAGATGATGAGGGCAGAATTGTTCAGTGCGCAAAAACAAGGGGCATGAAGAGAGCACTTTCTGCAATAGCTGAAAAATATGAGGAGCTTTGCACCGACAAAAGCGCGAATGTTGGAATTACCCATGGCGACAACGAAGAGGACTCAAAGCTTCTTGTGGAAATGATTAGAGAAAAAGGGTTTTGCGGTGAATGCTTAATGACTTATTATGAGCCGGTGACAGGCTCTCACGTGGGACCAGGCACGGTGGCATTTTTCTTTTGGGGTGAGCATAAATAAAATGTAAAAATGCAAGGTGGGCTTATATTCATTTTAAACAATGCATATGGGCCCTTAGGAATAAATGCGATGATGTGTGGGTTAATTTTGTTTTTTATTTGCCAGAATTATTGACAAATTCCTAAATTTAGAATATACTATTTAACGATTTGCGGGTGTAGCTCAGTGGTAGAGCCCCAGCCTTCCAAGCTGGTTGCGAGGGTTCGATCCCCTTCACCCGCTCCATAAAAGTGTGCCAGTAGCTCAGGGGATAGAGCAACGGCCTTCTAAGCCGTGTGTCGTAGGTTCGATTCCTATCTGGCGCACCATTTTTTTGCCTTAATTAAGCCAAAAATTAATAAAGGCTCCCGGTTTATAACCTATACCGGGAGCCTTTTGCGTTTAATGTTGTTATATAAATATAAAATTAGCAGCTATTCAATTGTGAGAAAGTCTGAAAAGCCTGTCATTTCAAGAATTTCCATTACTTCTTCACGCACATTGATGAGCTTCATTGATCCAATTTCATTCATCTGCTTTTGAGCACTTAAAAGCACACGAAGGCCAGCTGATGACACATAGTTGACATTCGTCATATCTAAAGTAAGAGATGTTGTATCCTTTGGGATGGATGAAATTGCCATATTTAATTCAGGCGCGGTTAGAGTGTCGATTTTGCCCTCAATGCACATTTTTAAATTTCCATTATTACCTTCTGAAGTTATTTTCATTAGTTACTGCTCCTCTCAATTTTTTTGGTCATTATAAGTTTATTTTCACCATTTTCGCGGATGTAAATTATGTTATCCATGGTCTTTTTAATTATAAATATTCCAAGTCCCCCTATACTGCGTTCATCTGCCGATTGTGTAATGTCGGGGTCTTGCTTTTTTAGGGGGTCGAATTCAATGCCACTATCAGAGATAATGAAGGTGGCAATACGGGTTTTAGGTGCAAAACTAAAGGAAATTTTCACCTTTCCCTCACCTTGAGGGTAAGCATAATTAGCCACATTCGAGAAAGCTTCTTCAATTGCCACACATATGGCTGATTGAGTTTTTGCGGGGCAGCTTTCTGTCTTTAGCTTATCCTGTATAAACTCAAGAGCGGCAGGAATGTTTTGTGTTTTAGCTTCAAGCATGCATTCCTCAGCCTTTGTGCCGTTTCCCTTGAAGTCCACAAACATCATGGTTATATCATCAGCCTGGGCTACTCCTTTGGAAAATTTTTCAATGTCGTCTTGCACGCTTTTCAGCGTTTCAGCTGCATTCAGGTTTTGGTGACTGTTTAGAAAATCCTTAAGCCTATCCTCTCCATAAAGCTCATCCTTTGCATTGTTTGCCTCTGTAACGCCATCTGTGTAAATGAAAAGCCTATCTCCGGGAGATATTGTTTGTGAAATCTGGCTGTATTTCATGTTGTCATAACCTGCCAGCACAAAGCCGGTTCTTTGTCGGAGGTATTCAAACTCTCCGTTTCCTTTTTTTAGAAGAGGTGGGTTATGCCCGGCATTTGCATAGGTGAGTGCTCCGCTGGAAAGCTCAATTACGCCCATCCAAGCTGTCACAAATAGCCCAGCATCGTTGCCGTCGCACAAAAGATGGTTAACTGTGTGAAACACTTCAGATAAAGGCATCCCCATTTGTGTGTAATTTTTTATAAGTGTTTTGGTAATAACCATAAATAAGGCAGCAGGAACTCCCTTGCCTGACACATCTGCCACAATTACAGCCAGGTGGTTTTCATCAATCATGAAAAAATCATAAAAATCTCCTCCGACCTCCTTTGCAGGGTGCATCACAGCATAAATGTCGAATTCATCGTGGTCAGGAAATGGCGGAAAAATGCAGGGCAGCATGTGAGCCTGAATATCTGATGCAAGAGTAAGCTCTGCGCTGATTCTTTCCTTTTCAGCCATCACATTTTTAAGGTTTTCAATGTAATTTCCTAAGTCCTGTGCCATCGAAATGTATGAACGGGCCAGTTCACCTGCCTCTGTGGTGTCATTGGCATATATTTTGCAAGCTTCCACCATTTGCTCTCGCTGTTCATCGGTGGAATGGGCAGCATAGTAATTATTGGCAATATGCGCCAGCTCTTCTATTGGTTTTGATATTTTCTTTTCGGTAAATCGCATGAAACCAATGGAAAGCGCAAGATATGCATTAAGCGCAAAGGTTTCAAACAGATAAATTTTCCCCCATGTGCTAACACTGTCATCAGCCGCATATTTGCTGGCAAAATAAACCACACCTCCCACTAGTCCGCTAAGGCATATCCCAGTGGTGAGGGTGTTTAAAATCATTCTTTCATTTAGTGAAAAATGAAATGCTTCACCCTTCCCGGAGCGCGCACCTTCAATTTTAATTTGCAGGTAGCGGCCTATAATTAAAAGAGGGGCGCCGAATATAAGTGCGGTGTCAAAGCAGTTTAAAACTATATATATGTTATCAATGGAAAACAGCTCAGATACCCTAAAGGAGTGGTTTAAAATTCCCATGCAATTGGTTGTGAGCATGGAATTGATTGAAAGCAAAAGGCAGAATTTCAAAACCTTCTTCACGCTGTTTAGCCTAAATAGGTCAAAATCTTTTTCTTGTTTTAGCTTTCTCCATAACCAA
>CAVEWD010000108.1:0-3536 GCA_963619195.1 bacterium
TCATATAAAAGCTTCAGGCAGCCTAAATAGAGCTTAACCCAAGAGGAGGATTCAATGGTGGTTTCCTCAAAATAGGCTAAAGAAATTGGCTCTGCGCCCTCAAGAGGCTTAAGCGAGGCAAAGTTAATCTGAAATGTTTCTTTTTCATTTTCCTCACTCTTTGACATCTCACATTGAAGGGAGGCTTTATTGGAAAGAAATTTTTTATAATAATCGCAGCTGCGGTTGAAATCGGCTAGCAATCTGGCTCCATAGGAAATACGCAGGGTTTTGGAGGTTAAAATTTTTTCGCAATAAAATAAAAATTCCTCCTCTGTGCTTATTTCCCACAGAGAGCCTTCATAAATGCCATGGTCTTTGGCATAGGAAAACAAATCATCAACCAGCGCAACGATTTTTGTGGGGCCGTAGGCCACATTCCTTTGTTCATTGAGCCATTCTAAGAACAAAAACTTATTCGATTCCGTGTTCGGGGCCTCTGTTATGGGCTTTGGTGCCATTATATTTTTCGCCTCCGTAAGTAACTTATTAAACTCATTGGGGTTGTTTTTATAAAGAGCAACGGTGCGTTCGAAGAGCTTCGAAGTGTGAATAATTCCATTACTCCTTCCGTCGCATAAATGCTCAATGTGTGACATTTGCAGGCTAATTCCGTTATAGTTGCGTTAAACAGAATCAATTTCGCCATATTTGCTCTTGCCGTAGCTTCTTAGGAGGGTGGAGAGGTTGGCCACAGCATCGCTTCTTTTAA
This sequence comes from bacterium, assembly GCA_963619195.1. Taxonomy (GTDB): domain Bacteria; phylum Bacillota; class Clostridia; order Eubacteriales; family Anaerofustaceae; genus RUG14186. The sequence goes on from CAVEWD010000108.1 coordinate 752, forward strand.
GAGCACCGCTGGTCACCTTTAAATAGGTGTCCATAAGCATTGCTGCCTCGTATTCATCCCAGGGAATCTTTGCGCCCATAAAAGGGAAAACCTCCTAAATAATGCCACATTGGGCTAACTCTTCTTATGCAATAATTATAACACAGTACGTGTCCCATAGTACGGACTCACAACAACATTGCACAAATAAATGAATTATCTTTCGCTATTTTCACACTAGCATTTTAACATGTAGTAGTAGTGTCTGTAAATGACAAAAGATGACAGGATTTAATTCACGATAGAATAAAGCCTCTACATTTTCCCCTTAGCCTTTTCATAATCATCATGGGAATAGGTTCTTCTTTCCACGCTCATGGAGTCAAAGAGCTTAATGTAGCTTTCCAGCTGCTTAATATCGTTTTGGTAGGCGTGGAAGTTGTTGGCAATGTAGTGAAGTTCTCCAACAGGCAGAGCCATATCCTCCGCCGCCTTTCTTTGGAGAGCGGCAATGGCCTGAATGTTCATGGGGAAGGCTTTAACGCCATCGTTGCTGCGAAAAACCGCTGTGAGTTCTAAAGCGCCCCCCACCACATTAAACATTAAAAGCTGCAGGCAAGGCGGGTCGGAGGTGAAGTTGATATCCCCCTGGCCCAAGGCAATGCAGGCCCTTCGGGTAGCTATGTTGCGGTTTAATTCGCTGATTACCCTATCGTAATAAGGGCTGTATAGGCCGTGATAGGTGTATTTCCAGCCGAGATTGTCGGCGGTGCCGTCTAAAAATTCCTTTTCGTAGTTAATTAGGGTTTTCAAGTCGCAGGGCATGGCTTTGCTGATGAAGGGCTCACTTTGGGGTTTAAGCACATCTAAAACCAGCTGAATTTCCTTCATTTCATTCATTCTATCCTGATTTTCCCTCTGAGCCAGGTGACCAAATTCATTAAGAGCTCGCATTGAGCTTTCAATTCCCTCTGCAAGGGAGTTTGCCTTTATATAACGAAACATTTTAACGCCTCCATGCCTTTTTATTACACTAATTGTATCACCCTTAGGGCCTTTAGCATAGTGAGTAATTTTGAAAAATTTGAAGTGAAATATAATAATTTTTACCCATATTTACCAAAACGCCTTTATATAGGGAAAAACACACTTTTGCGAAAAAATTTTCTTACATTTCTGCAAATTTTATGGTATAATGTGAATATTGAAAAAGAAAGCGAGGGTAAGAAAATGTTTGAAGTTGGCGAATATATCATTTATTCCCACACCGGCGTTTGCAAGGTTGAAGAGATATTGGTGCCTGAAGGCTCCATTTATGAAGATAAGCTCTATTATAAGCTCTGCCCCGTTTTCAAGCCGGAAACCGTTTTTATTCCGGTGGATTCTCCTGTGTTTATGCGAAGAGTTCTCACAAAGGAGGAGGCTCTGCGCTTTATAGACAGCATTCCCGGCATTGAAGATGACAAAGAAGCCAAGGGCCTCGACCCCAAAAGCCTAAACCAGCACTACAAAGCCTTTTTAAACTCCCATGAGTCCACAAATCTGGTGCAGCTTATTAAAACCATTCACCTAAAGGAGAAGGAGCTAACCCAAAGAGGGAAAAAGCTCATAAAGGCTGATTCCGACTGCAGGCAGAAGGCGAAGGACATTCTCCACGGAGAATTAAGTATTTCCCTGGGAATACCAGTGGATGAGGTGGAAAACTTCATTTCCCAGCGAATTGGAGCGGAGTTCGGAATTTAAAATCATTTAATTTAAAGCATTTCTTAGAACTAAAAAGAGGGTATGTCCGCCGCATTATGCCGGATATGCCCTCTGATTTTATGTAGTCTATAATTTTTTGTTATTTATATGAGTTTATGGTTTCATACATAACTTCAAAGGCTTCAATTTGGGTGGCTTTGTCTTTGGGGTTCTTAGAGATTTTTACCCTTCAATACCCCCTATAAATTCATTTCCCGAAGGATTTCATCCACATTTCTGCGGCCATATATAACACGCAAAATATAGATTGTTTTTTCGTTGGCATCGGATAAATAATACAAAATATAGTTTTTAACTAATTTTTTGCGAATGTTTTTATAAGGAAGAAATTCATTATTAACCAATATTCCGCTTTCAGGAAAAGCACAAACCTCATTGATGACACTTTGCAATTTATCAATGAAATCAGAGGCAGCTTGCAAATTCTTAAGCTGGACTGCTGTATAAGCTATAATTTCGTCTAAATCAGTCTCTGCCTTTTGGGTTAGCTTATAACTGAATTCAGACGCCATATTTATTTCTCACTTTCTCTATGGCTGTTTTTCCATCCATCACTCTGTGAGACTTAACATCCTCCATTCCCGCAATGAGAGCTTGTGCTTCATACATTTTCTGCATTGTTCTCTCATAATATTCTATATCCATAACCACAAGTCGTCCATATCCGTTTTTAGTAACATACACCGGTCCATTTTCTTCAGCACAGCGACGCTCAATTTCAACGGTGTTTTTCAAATCGCGCATTGGAATAATCTGCATGGTAGTAAACCCTCCTGTGTCTATATTTTACCCTAAATATAGACACAAAGCAAGGAGCACCCCTAAAAACAACGATTTAATGCTGAAATTTGAAATACAACTACCCCAAAAAAGGGTTCACCACAAAACCCTTATAATTTATATCCATAGATTAAATTTATTCCTTTCTAGAAATAAAACCCTTTTAACTCTAAGACACAAAATTATTAATTTCCGGACATAAAAAATTTTAATCTCCGGTGATAAAAAATCTTTACACTAATAATACTAATAAGAGTAATAC
>CAVEWD010000109.1:0-3520 GCA_963619195.1 bacterium
CTTTAATAATGTTGAAAGTGTGATGTAAACCATTTTTATTAAGTGAATTCCTTTTATGTATTGACATAAAAAGGTGTGTGGCATAAAATATCCTTTAAATCGCAAAAAAAGGAATTATAAATATTATGGAAAATGGAATGCAAAAAAAATACGGATTATTCACTGCCATTTCAATGGTGGTAGGTATTGTTATAGGCAGCGGTGTTTTCTTTAAAGCTGTCAAAGTTTTGAATGCAACGGGAGGGAGCATGCTTCGCAGCCTTGTTGTGATTGGTATAGTTGGCTTAATATGCATTGTTTGTTCCTGTGTTTTTGCAAGCATGGGCACTAAATATGTAAAATGTAATGGAGTTGTTGACTATGCTGAGGTAGCACTTGGGCCTAAGTTTGCATATGTTATTGGTTGGTTTATGTCAACTATGTACTACCCAATATTAAGCTCCACCCTTGCGTATATATCTGCGATGTATAGCTGCATGTTGATCGGGTGGGAAGTTTACGGGCAAGCTCACGCTTCTTTGGCCGCACTGTATTTAGCTGTTGGAATTTGTGTGAATTCCCTGGCACCGAAGCTTGCAGGTAAAATGCAGGTTTCAATGACTATAATAAAGCTTATTCCTCTTTGCTTTATGGGAACAGTTGGAGTTGTAATTGGATTGATAAATGGCAATGGTATTGCTATTTTTCACGATACTTCAGCAGTTGAGACAGCGAGTGGCGGAGGAATGCTTTCAGCAATTTGCGCTTTTGCATTTTCATATGAAGGTTGGATTATTGCAACAACAATAAACTCTGAGCTAAAAAATCCTAAGAGAGATCTCCCTAAAGCCCTCATTGGCGGATCATTATTCTGCACGGTGGTATATATGTTATACACTTATTCCATGAGTTCATCAATGAATGCTGCTGAGATAATTGCCGCTGGAGATAGCCTGCCAAAGATTGCATTTTCGAACCTCTTTGGTAATGTAGTGGGAACTTTAGTTATGGTTATAATTGTTATTTCATGTCTTGGTACAATGAATGGTTTGATTATGGGTTGCATGCGAGGTCTCTACTCTGTTGCTGTGAGGGGAGGCGGGCCACTAGCTAAAGCTGTGGCTGAAGTTGATAAAACAACTGATATGCCGCTTAAATCATGTGCATTAGGAGCGGCTTTTTGTGCATTTTGGCTTTTTCAATGTTCAACACTTTTTTTTAATGGCCCTTTTGTAACTGGTGCAACAGGTAACCCTATGTGGTTAATGGCATATGAAGCTGATGAGATTGCTATAATAACTCAATATGCGTTATATATTCCTATCTTTCTGTACCTGATTTTTAAGGGTAAGGAATTTTCAATTATTCAAAGAATTTTGGCGGTGCTTGGGGTTATAGCTTGTCTGTTTATGTGTTATTGTTGTTGGTACTCTTATGGAATACAGGTCATATATTATTTAATAGCATTTGCAATATTTGTTGGGGTAGGGCTGTTACTCTATGGTAAATAGACAATAAAGTGAACATTAAATAAATTTATAAGAATTTTTGTTTGTGATCTGATTATAAATACATACTTTATTACTATGTTTATGGCATAATTAAGCCTTTTTATGTTTATGTGTAAATTTTGTGATTGTTAACAAATTATTAAAAATATCAAGGCGAATATTGCAATTTAATGAACAAAACCATTTTATTTTTAGCCATTATGGGTGTAAATTTTTGCGATGATAAATTAGTTTATTGCGGATATTCAAATTTTTTGGTATAATACATGTAATAAATAAACACACATATTTCTCAGGAGAAAAAAATGAAAAAACTAGTAGTTAATGATGCATCAAAATGTATGGCTTGTTATTCTTGCGAAATAGCATGTTCTGAGGCATACTATAAAACTTATGACAGAGATCTTTCCTGCATCAAGATCGGCACGAAAAAAGATGGAGTTACAATCAAACCTTATCTTTGCCTTCAATGCGGAAAATGCATGGATGTTTGTGAACATGGTGCTATAACACAGAATCCCAAGGGAGTTTACATGATCAATAAGAAGAGCTGTGTTGGATGCGGCAAGTGTGCTGAGATTTGCCCAACAAACACAATTTGTAAGGCTCCTGATGTTGAATATTCCACAAAGTGCATAGCTTGCGGAATATGCGTTAAGGCTTGCCCAGTTGGTATTCTTGAAGTTGTTACTGATTAATTGGAATAAATAAATTATGATTTTAAACAGCTGTGGCTTTAAATGGGTTACAGCTGTTTTGTTGTATAATGCATCAATGAATAAATCGCAGCGCAAAATATTGACTGTGAGTCCATAAATTGGTAAAATACTAGCAGTTGTGGGGGTGTAGCTCAGCTGGGAGAGCGTTCGGTTCGCATCCGAGAGGTCGAGAGTTCGAATCTCTTCATCTCCACCATTTTTAGCAATAAAGGCTCTATGAATTGTTCATGGAGCTTTTGTATATTTACGTAAAAGAAAGAGAGCCTATTTTAAAAGCTCTCTTAAATCTTCTTGAGTGTATTGTTTGAATTCTCCTTCCAAGCGTTCATCACATAATGCGAGTTCATGTTTCCAAGTGCGTTTGTCGATAATGTCTATAGCTTCAGGAGCTGGGTTTTTGTAATTATCTCGATCTAATCCATTTGGGATCGTCACGAATGAAACTATATCCTCAAACTCGTGAGCTACATAAATATACTTATCTGGAAATTTATTTCACATAACTTCGCAAGTATCTTTTAACGTAATCAATTATTTCACTCCTTTCTTAACAGTGATTGTTTATTTCGCGAATATAATGCTCTTGGTTTTCATTTCTAATTATAATTTATTTGAGCGTAGTAGCTTTATGACCTCATGATAACACGAAATGCTGTTTGTGTATAAAACAATCAATATATTTAGCTAATAAATTTGAACTTCACATCTTGATTAAAATGAACCACCGTTTAAAATTTGAACTTAAATTGAACTAATTATTGAAATATATTGAACTAATAATTATCTTGTGTTAGAATTGCACTAAGTCAAATATGGAGGTGATACGGGAAGTTTTTCAGATGGACTGAAAAGGTTTATGTCAGAGTTTCAGCTTAAACAAGTTGATTTGCTGGCTATGATAAATAAAGCTGGCGAATCTGTCGGCGTGAGTGTAAGTAAGAGTCAGCTTAGTCAGTATATAAGCGGAAAGAATGTGCCTAGGGCTGATGTTATGGGTGTTATAGAAAAAGTTATATCTGATGGGGTAGATAGTGCTATAGAATTGGCAAGTGATGCTAAGGAGGGAGAAATGAGAGAGTTTACAAAATCAACAAAACTTGAAAATGTGCTTTATGATGTCAGGGGACCTGTTTTGGATGAGGCAAACCGGATGGAAGAAATGGGAATGCATATTCTAAAATTGAACATAGGTAATCCTGCTCCATTTGGATTTAGAACTCCAGACGAAGTAATATTTGACATGAAAAGTCAACTTACAGAATGCGAGGGATATTCTGACTCTAAAGGACTTTTCTCTGCACGAAAAGCTAT
>CAVEWD010000110.1:0-3503 GCA_963619195.1 bacterium
CCATGAATTTGGTCATTTCATTGTGGCTAGAAAATGCGGAGTGGATGTTTTGGAGTTTTCGGCAGGAATGGGGCCACTGATTGCAAAAAAAGAAAAGAACGGCACCCAATATTCCCTTAGAGCACTTCCTGTAGGGGGCTATTGCATGATGAAAAGCATTGAAAATTCCGATGAGGACAGCGACATTGACTATTACAACGAAAAAGGCTCCCTGGAAGCAGCACCGGCAGGCAAAAGAATACTAATTATGCTGGCCGGAGCAATGATGAATTTTCTTGTGGCAGCTTTGATTTTTTTCGTGATTATCTGCGCAAGCGGCACAGATGCCACCACCACAATCGCCAGCGTAACAGAGGGATCTGCAGCCTATTATGCAGGAATTGAAGAGGGAGACACCATAGTTTCAATAGACGGAACCAAAGTAGAAGAATGGGATGACTTAACCCCGCTAATAAGAGATGGTGATGGCACCGCATTGGTGGTTGATGTAAAAAAGGCAGATGGCACCACTGCAACTTATGAACTAACCCCTGAATATAACGAAGAGGAAGGGGCATATTTAATTGGAATAAGCCCAAAGGTGAAAACCAGTGTGATAAAAGCCCTTGGGAAAGCCTTCTATTTGGTGGGCTACTGCATTGTGCTGGTGGCAGAAGTGTTTATTAAGCTCTTTAGGGGAGAAATTGGCTTTAATGAAGCCTTTAGCGGCCCCATTGGCGCCACGGTGGTGATAGGGCAATATTTGCCCATGGGGCTTATATATGTTTTATATATTGCAGCCTCCATTTCCGTAAGCCTTGGATTTTTAAACCTGATGCCAATACCCGGCCTCGACGGAAGCAAAATTTTATTTGTTATCATAGAAAAAATAAAGGGCTCACCAATAAACAGAAACACAGAGGGAATTATTACCACTGTGGGGTTCATATGTTTGATGCTCATTGGCATTTTGGTTGCCTATAAAGATATTGTTACATATTTAATATAAAGCTGAGGCTTAAAATATGAAGAAAACAAAAACCGTTTATGCAAAAAATGTGGCAATTGGAGGTGGAAACAGGGTAACGGTGCAGTCAATGCTGAACATTCCTCTAACTGACACAGAAAATGTTTTAAATTCCATCAGACTTCTTGAAGATGAGGGCTGCGAGATAATTCGGGCTTCTGTGCCTGATGAGGATGCAGCTGAAGCCATAAAAACAATTGCTCCTAAAATGAGGGTGCCTTTAGTAGCAGACATTCATTTCAATTATCGTCTTGCCATAAAGGCAGTGGAAAACGGAGTGGCAAAGCTAAGGATTAACCCGGGAAATATTGGCGGCAAAGAAAAAATGAGAGAGGTTTGCAGCTGCCTTAAGGACTACGGCATTCCAGTGAGAATTGGTGTAAATGGGGGAAGTGTTGAAGCGGACATTTTAGAAAAATACACCCATGTGTGCCCTGAAGCCCTAGTGGAAAGTGCTGAAAGAAGCATTGCCTATTTTAATGAATTTGACTACGATAACATTGTGGTGAGCATAAAAGCAAGCGACGTAAACACCACCTATTTGGCTAACAAACTTTTTTCATCAAAATATGACTACCCACTTCACTTGGGAATAACCGAGGCAGGGGCAGCCTTAAGCGGAATTGTGCGTTCCAGCGCCGGAATTGGGGCCCTTCTTTTAGAAGGAATAGGCGACACAATCAGAGTTTCCCTCACAGGAGATCCCCTGCAGGAGGTTGTGGTGGGAAAGGAGCTGCTTTGCGCCTGCGGCCTTAGATGCGAGGGAGTTAAAATAATTTCTTGCCCCACCTGTGCCCGATGCAAAACCGACACCCTAAGCATTGTGAACTTTCTTAAGGAAAACACGAAGCACATAAAAGAGCCTGTAACCGCGGCCGTGATGGGCTGTGTGGTGAATGGACCAGGGGAATCGAAGGAAGCTGATGTGGGGGTTGCCTGTGGAGACGGAAAGGCAGCCATGTTTAAAAACGGGGAGATTTATAAAACCATTAAAAGCGAAGATATTGCAAAGGTTATGCTGGAAGAAATTGAGTTAATTGCTCAAAGGAAGCGTGAGGAGGCAAAATGAAGCTTATTTACGACTGCCACACCCACACCAACTATTCTCACGGAAAAAACACTGCCCGCGAAATGATAGATAGAGCCTATGAAATTGGCCTTGAAGGCATACACATAACCGAGCATGGATATATGCACTACCACTCAAGAAAGCACCACACAGATGCCCAGGCTCATTTAAGACTTAGAGATGAAATTGAAAAATGCAAGGCCATTTATCCCAAAATGGATATTCACTTTGGGGTTGAGGCAAATGTTATGTCCCTTGATGGTGAAATAGATGTGCCAGAGAGCTTTAACGGCGTTTACGATTTCATAAATGTGGGCTACCACATGATGGTGGTGATGAGCGATTTCAAAAGCGAATTGAAGCTTCAAGGAAATGTGCTGCTTTATAAAAAGCTGAAGATAAGCTCAATTGAGGGGGGCTTTAGCGAAATTTGCACCCAAACCATGCTAAAGGTTTTAGATAACTACAAAATCAACATGATAACCCACCCCACCCGCAGCTACCCAATGGACATGATAAAAATTGCCGCAAAATGTTCAGAGAAAAACACTCTTTTGGAAATTAACAACCCTAAGGGACTTCTCAATGCCGAGCAGGTAAAAAACATTATTTCTCAAAATGAAACTGTGCGCTTTGCAGTGGGAAGCGATGCCCATTCGGTGGAAAATGTGGGAAAATGCGAAAGAGCCTTTGAAATAATAAAAGAAAGCGGCCTTAGCTTAAGCCGCGTAATAAATGTGAAGGAATGAAGATATTCCAAAGACCGGGTTCCCCCGGCTTTTGAATGTTTTACAGCTCTGTGAAGGTATATCTTACTATAATACCTTTTCCATCTCCTGTGGTAATCACAGTGTCGCCTTCTGGTGTTTTAGTTTCATCTATTATGGGATATGACACCTTTGATTTTACATAAGCCTGTGGGCTTTCTGCTTCAGCTTCAATAATTTCCTTTTGTGCATGGCTCTCTCCGCCACATGGGTTAATTGTTTCAATTAATATTTCATATTCTTTCATGGAAACACCTCCTGTTTAGAGTATATCACATAGCAAAATAGAAAATCAAAGGCTTCTTATGAAAATTAATTAAGGCCTTTAAAGCTATGTTATCTACCTTGATGCCAGATATTTTTTATCAAATAGGCGCAAAATGATTTATAGACTCTGATTTTCCTATCTGACGAGCCCCTTTAACAATCAAGGGCAATTTATTATCTTTGCTTTTCCATTCCGCAAGGTATTTATCTATTTTTCGTTTTAAATACATATCGTACTCTCCTAGCAATCATCTATCACATTTTATGAGGGAGTTTTTATTATTTCTTCACATTTTATGAAAATCAATCAGTGTTTTTACAATAAGCAGGGCATCCACTTTAATAGCTGCCCTTTTTATTGATATTGAACCCTTAGACGCACTAAATTTCAATT
>CAVEWD010000111.1:0-3457 GCA_963619195.1 bacterium
TGTTATAGTTGTGTCTCACGACAGGCATTTTCTTAATACTGTATGCACTCACATTGTGGATATAGATTATGGCAAAATAAAGCTTTATGTTGGCAACTATGAGTTCTGGTATGATTCCAGCCAGTTAATGCAAAGAATGATAAAGAACCAAAATAAAAAGAAGGAAGAAAAAATTAAGGAATTACAGTCCTTCATTGCTCGTTTTTCAGCAAATAAATCAAAATCACGTCAGGCAACATCAAGAAAAAAATTACTTGATAAAATTGAATTGGAGGAAATGCCAGCTTCCTCAAGGAGATACCCATATGTTGCTTTTGACATGGATAGGGAAGCAGGAAAGGAAATTTTAACAGTTGATGGCCTTTGCAAAACCGTTGATGGAGTGAAGCTTCTAAATAATGTAACATTCAGGGTGAACAAAGGAGATAAAATTGCCTTTATTGGTGAACATGATACAGCCCCCACAGTGCTATTTAAAATACTTATGGGAGAAATTGAGCCTGACTCAGGTAGTTTTAAATGGGGCGTAAGCACATCTCAGAGTTATTTCCCTGCGGATAACACTACCTTTTTTAAGGATAATGACATGACCATATTAAAATGGTTGGAGCAATATTCTAAGGACACCACCGAAACCTATTTAAGAAGCTTCCTTGGTAGAATGTTATTTACTCAGGAAGAGGTGTTTAAACCTGTGAAGGTTTTGTCAGGTGGAGAAAAGGTTCGTTGTATGCTTTCTAGAATGATGATGTTCGGTTCGAATGTTCTTTTGTTGGATCAGCCCACAAATCACTTAGATCTTGAGTCTATAACCGCACTTAATAACGGTTTGATTTCATTTGGTGGAAATGTAATGTTCTCATGTCATGACCATGAGTTTGTTCAGACAGTTGCAAACCGAATAATTGAATTCTCTGAAGATGGAATGAAGGATAAAATGTGCACATATGATGAATATCTCAATTTGGAGTAAATCATTTTTAGCATTTTTAAAGAAAAAAAACAGCTTAATCAAACATGTTCTTAAAGTTTTGCTTAGCATAGTTGCTGTAATTTTGATTGTATTTTTGGCTTTTGTTGTTGTTTTACAGGAGAAATATCTTGCCTTGGGGGTAGCTAATCAAAGCATAGAATCTATTGATTTAGTAACATACTCTGGGGAACCTTTTCGTTCTCTGATTAATGAAGAGAAAACAATTAGTGATGTAAAAGTGTTGTTAGAACTGCAGAGGCAGTTGAATGCACAGAATATGGTATTAAAAAAACAGCAAAACGAATCAACGATATTAATCTTAACTTACAGCAATGGAAAAAAAATTGTAGCCTACGTAAATAATGACATGCTCGGTTTGAATTATGGTGATGTTTGGATAAATGTGGATGATTTGGAATCTATTCTGCAATGATATAATAAATTTTTAATTATATTGCTCGCGAGAGTTTAATTTAAAAAAAAATTATGGTAATATACATTAGTTGACATATGTGATGTTATTAAAATTAAGGAGTATAAAATGAGTTTTGAGCTTATTTCAAAAGAGAAAAATGTAGCAAAGGTTAAACTTACTATACCGAAGGAAGAATTTGAAAATGGTATAAAGCAGGCTTATAACAAGAACAGATCTAAGTTTAATATCCCAGGTTTCAGGAAGGGCAAGGCTCCACTGAACATAATTGAAAACAGATATGGCAAGGAGATATTCTACGAGGATGCTCTTGAAGAAGCATTCCCAGAGGTATATACAAAATGTCTTGAGGAAGGTGAGTTCAAAGCTGTTGCATCTCCTATGCTTGTGAGCATAGATAAAATGGATGAAGATGGTGCAGTTGTTACTGTTGATATTTCATTAAAGCCCGAATTTGAGCTTCCTGAATATAAGGGAATAAAGGTTGGAAGCGTTGAGTACACACCAAGCGATGAGGATGTTGAAAATAAAATCAAGGAATTGCAGGAAAAAGATGCACGTCTTGAAACAGTAGAAGATTTCCCTGCTGAAAATGGCGACACTGTTATAATTGATTTCGAAGGCTTTGTTGATGGAGTGGCTTTTGAAGGAGGAAAAGGTACTGATTATTCCCTCACATTAGGTTCAAACACATTTATTCCTGGATTTGAAGACCAGTTGGTTGGTAAAAAAGCTGGTGAAAATGTGGATGTGAATGTCAAGTTCCCTGACGAGTATCATGCTGAAGATCTTGCTGGCAAGGATTCTGTATTTAAGGTAGCAGTAAAAACTGTTCAGCATAAGGAATTACCTCTAGTTGATGATGAATTCGCAATTGACCTTGGTTATGAGAATCTTGAGGAGATGAAAAAATCACTCTTTGACGAAATTAAGCGTAAAAAGGAGTCTGAGCTTAAGAATGGTGCGCTTAACAAGGTTATGAATAATGTTATTGATAATGCACAAATAGATCTTCCTGCGATGCTGGTTAAGGAACGTACAGAGGCAGTTAAAGAAGAAAATGATGACATGCTCCTTCAACGTGGCATTGACCCAGAAGCTTATTACAAGTTCTTCATTGAACAAAGTGAAGATAAAGATGAGACTCAATTTATGAAGGTATTTGAGCGTCAGGCTATAAGAGAACTTAAAACTGAGCTTATTACTGAAAAAATTATTGATGCAGAAAAAATTGAACTTACAGATGAAGAAATCGATAATGAACTTAAGGTTTATGCAGACTCTTCAAAGACAAGTCTTGAGGAATTCAAAAATACTGCGGGTGAGTATGTAATTGATTATATCAAGTATGGTGCAAAGCAAAAGAAGATGTTTGACATCCTTTTAGATGCCGCAGATAAAACAGAGTAATTTAAATTTTATACGTTCCCGTCAAAATATCTGACGGGAACATTTTGTAGGAGGTTTTTTATGTCTTTGATACCCATTGTTGTGGAACAGACGCCAACAGGTGAGCGTTCCTATGATATTTACTCCAGATTGCTTAAAGATAGAATTATTATGCTCAGTGGTGAAATAACTGATGATTTAGCAAATGTTATTGTTGCGCAATTGCTGTTTTTGGAGGCAGAGGATTCAAATAAGGATATAAGCATTTATATAAACAGCCCTGGTGGATCCGTGACGGCTGGTCTTGCAATTTATGATACAATGAACTTCATTTCCTGTAAGGTTTCGACAATCTGTGTTGGGATGGCGGCATCTATGGGAGCTTTTCTTCTTGCTTGCGGTGAAAAAGGAAAAAGATATTCTTTGCCAAACAGTGAAATAATGATTCATCAGCCCTTGGGAGGTGCTAGCGGAAAGTCCACAGATGTGGAAATATATGCAAAACGTTTGTTGCGTACAAGGGAGAGACTTAATTTAATACTCAGTGAAAAAACTGGTCAACCAATTGATGTGATTAATGCTGACACTGATAAAGATAATTTTATGGACCCTAATGAAGCTTTGGAGTATGGTTTGATAGATAAAATTATGGAGCATAGGTA
>CAVEWD010000112.1:0-3444 GCA_963619195.1 bacterium
TGTGACCTGATTGATTCTAACAGATGAAGCGCTCAACTTGATATTGCAATTTGCGATTAATTTTGAATTACAGTCTTAAAAAACTGCAGTTAAAATATAGTTAAATGCTATAATGAATTGAAAGAAGGTTTAAATATGGATTTTAGCGCATTATTAAAAATAAGGCAAGCATGGAGCACATTTGCAGCGAATCACCCTAAATTCCCTGCTTTTATAAGGGACATTGCTCAGAACGGTGCATGCGAAAATATGGAAATAGCCATAGCCGTACGTTACCCTGATGGCACCGAATGCAAAGCAGGAATTAAAGTGAAGGAGTCTGATTTAGAGCTATTAGAGCTTTTAAAAACATTAAATCAATAATTTTAAAGAAAAAAGCCGAGGTAACATCTTCGGCATTATTTTTGCGCATCAAATAAATAATGCACACCATTAAATTATAATGAGCTTTATTGCCGCAATGGAATATGGCTCATATTTTTTCTTGTTTAAGAGCATAAACTGTATTCATTTTTTTATCATCAAGGCTATAGAACATAAAAGGTATGAGACTTATGAATACCATTATCGCAGTGCCAATAGTAACAATAAACCTAATTTTACCTCCCACGGCAGCCGATTGAACAGCCAAAGAAGAATCGTAGCCAATAAATGCAAGGCCAAAAGAACACACTGCTCCACCAACTAACGAAGCAACAGTATTTGCTGTTCCGCTAAGGGACACAGTAAAACTTCTGGTGTTCATACCTCTTACATACTCGTTATAATCGGCAATATCTGTAATAAACGCATTTGCCATTCCGCCAGAAAGCACCATGCAGAAATTGTTAACAGACATTAATGCAATGAAAATATTAGTGTTATTACCAATAAAATAAGCCACAATCATAGATACAATGGATATAATTCCAGTCAATTTATACACAGCAGTCTTGCTTAATAGCCTAGTTACAGGCTTTAGAATCAAAACAGCCACAACTTGAAGAATGGATACCACTGATAGGTAGATGCTCATTCCAGAAGGAGAATTAAGAACATAATTAAAATAATAAACCATTAGTGCAGGCACAGCCACTGAAACTGAATTTCTAAGCACGCTTGATATAAAATATGGAACTATTGGCCCTGTAAAGCACTTAAAATTATCTTTCAGAGAAACCTTATCAGCACTGTGGGAAATACTGCTTCCGTCATCAAAGGGCTTTGATATTCTCGAAACAACAAGCATACAGATGATAATTAAAGCACCATATACTATATTAGAGACAGTATATCCCTTCTCTATGGTATCAAAGGCATATAGAAGCTTAACACCAACCACACTAAACATCAATGCAGCAGCAACAGCTCCTTGCTGACTTGCAACGGCCAAAGACATAACCTCATTTTGATTTTTGCACATTTTGCCAGGAAGAGCCCTAAAGGCTACCCACATAAAATTATATCCCCAGTACGCAATCATATATAGCAGTGGAAAAACAAAAGTATATATTCCGATAGATATGTTATATTTTGTAAAAAATAATGTTGTAAAAACAGCACAAACACATCCACCAATTAAAAGCCAAGGCCTATATTTCCCGCCTTTAAATCTCACTCTATCTATAACAACGCCACCAATAATTACCCCTGCTGTTTCAAAGATTTGTACGGCAGTGTAAATTGCGGCAGCAAGCTTCGTAGGAAACTTTACAACATCGGTCAAGAAGAACATGAGGTAATATCCAACAAACATAATGAAAAATGTGAAGCAAAAATCGCCAAGTGCGTATGAATAAATAGTTTTATATGAAAGATCTTTTTTTCCCAACATACTTCTCCTTACCAATTTATAAAAAATAAGCTAAAAACATAAATAGAACAAAAAGCAAATTACTAGGGGAAATTTCTTCTTTCATCCCACCGTCAATATGACGGTGGGATGAAAGAAACTGCTTTATTAATTGTTATTTTTTGCAGCTCTTTCAATTCTGTATTTTTCAACTTCTTTTTCGTCAACTTTATAAGCAAACATTGCAAGTGCCGAAAGAAGAGCCAGTGCTGCAGGTCCTGCAACCATGAGAAGAATAATCTTTGTACCCATCGCTGCTGTAACCTCAGCGCCTGCAACATAACCAATTGCTGCAAGTCCGAAGGCTGCTATTGTGGTTGAAAGTGCATAGCCTAGACGGATTGTGGTTCCACCGATTGACATAAGGAATGCTCTTGCAGGATCTTTTCCGTGCATTTCGTTGTAGTCGGCAATATCAACAGGGAATGCATACATAACAACATTAGATACACAGCCGATTGCAGACATAACGCAACGCAAAGCGATAAACATTCCAGCATTTCTTCCAAAGAGGCCCATGAGAACATAGCACAGACAATATGTGAACTGTGAAATAATATGAGCACCCTTTTTGGAAAGGTATTTTGTGATACTAGGAACAAAGAACGAACCAACTAAGCTTATTACAGATGTGATACTGAGCACCTTAGCAGCTATTGTAGTATCACCAAGAACATAAGTTGTGTAGTAAGTAAGCAATGTTGAGAAGAATCCAGCCTGTGCTGTTGACAGAGTCTGAGCAATAAAGAACGGAATCATAGGACCATTGAGGTTCTTGATCATATCAATAAAGCCAATCTTCTCTGCTTTCGGTGCAGCAGAAGTTGCAGTTGTTGTGCTTGGTTTGTCATATGGTGCAGCGATCTTGTAAATGATAAGTCCACCTAAAACCAATGTGATGCTGAAAATTGCGCAGCAGCCTGCATATGCGTTGTTTGAACCAGCCCAAAGAGGAATGCTGAGCATAGGTGCTGCAAGAACTCCCCAAAGCGCAGTCGGAAGAGCTCCACCCACTGCAGATGCTGTAGAAAGCCAAGTTACGTCCTGACCATTTCTTGACATAGCATTTGGCAAGGTTCTAACGCCTGTCCAACCTATATTATAAGCCAGCATCAAAACAGCTTCTGCCACTACGACAACCACGGTTGCTCCAACCTGACTAAGACCAAAATCCGCAAACGCAATTGGGAATGCAACTGCCATAACGATGCCAGTTATAAGAACCCAACCTCTGTATTTACCGGAACGAAGTGATGTGCCATCAATAACGATTCCGGAAACAACCATAGCAGCCAATTTCCACCACTGAATTGCTGAATAGATTGTTGCAGCTAAAACTGTAGGCAGTGCAAGTATATCGGTCATGAAAAATAAGAAATAATAACCAGTGATGACCAATATCCATCCATAAGGGAACATTCCGCCTAAACCATAAAGGAAAATGGTTGCAGGTGATAATGTTGCCTTTACTTTAACATTTTTTTCTTCAGACATTTTATATCTCCTTTTTAAATTTATATTATGAATACTTTTTACACGGTGCCTTCAACATTTACATTGAAAGCAGGAACATTGCGAAAGCTTCTAAGAAATTAGCTCGCACTGCGTCGTTA
>CAVEWD010000113.1:0-3407 GCA_963619195.1 bacterium
GCCCATAACTTTGGCTTCTTTAAGGGTATTTATGTCATCTTTGTTTTGCGAGATAGCATTTTCCATATTGACAATGCGCTTGAAGGATTCCAGAAAAATTTCTGTAATCATGGTTACTTCATGAATTTTTTCCACCGACTCACCACGACGCAAAAGCTCAAATATTGCGTAAACATTGTCATCACGGAAGGTTGAAATATAGGAGTATATCTCCTGAGTTGGCATATTGTCAAACTTAGCAAGTCTAAAGTGGCAAACTCCTGTTTCAAGGGAACGCACTGATTTAAGGAAGCATTCCTCCAAGGTGGCGCCAATTCCCATAACTTCGCCTGTGGCTTTCATTTGAGTGCCTAAAACATTTGGCATGGTTGTGAATTTATCAAACGGGAAACGAGGGAATTTTGCAACAATATAATCCAGGGATGGCTCCTTTGAAGCAAGTCCACCTGCCACAGGAATTTCGCTTAGGTTCATGCCCACTGCTATTTTGGCGGTTACTCTGGCAATTGGGTAGCCGCTTGCCTTTGAGGCAAGAGCAGAAGAACGGGAAACCCTTGGATTTACCTCAATGAGATAATATTTGCTGGAATTCGGATCCAATGCAAACTGCACATTACAGCCGCCTGCAATTTTAAGCTCCCTGATGATTTTTATTGCACTGTCATTAAGCATTTTAAAATCGGCATCTGAAAGCGAAAGAATAGGCGCAACAACAATGGAATCTCCAGTGTGAACACCCACGGGGTCCACATTTTCCATTCCGCAGATTGTAATGGCATTATCATCTCCATCTCTCATAACCTCAAATTCAATTTCCTTATAACCCTTAACGCTTTTCTCTATAAGCACCTGACTCACAGGAGAGAGCGCGAAGGCATTTGGCGCAAGCTCCAAAAGCTCCTTTTCATTATTTGCAAATCCTCCGCCGGTGCCGCCTAAGGTAAACGCAGGACGGAGTACCACAGGGTAGCCAATTTTCTCAGCTGCGGCTTTTGCCTCGTCAACATTATAGGTTATTTCTGAAGGAATAACCGGCTCTCCGATTGACTGGCACATTTCTTTGAACAATTCCCTGTCTTCAGCGCGCTCAATGCTGCTGCTGCTGGTGCCTAAAAGCTCAACGTCGCATTCCTTTAAAATTCCTTTTCTCTCCAGCTGCATGGCTAAATTCAAACCGGTTTGCCCGCCAATTCCCGGCACGATTGCATCCGGGCGCTCACGACGAATTATTTTAGCCACATATTCAAGAGTTAAAGGCTCCATATAAACCTTATCGGCAATGGATGTATCTGTCATTATTGTGGCTGGGTTCGAGTTGGCCAAAATAACCTTATAGCCCTCCTCCTTCAAAGCCAGACATGCCTGAGTTCCTGCATAGTCAAATTCTGCAGCTTGCCCAATGACAATTGGGCCCGAGCCAATGATCAAAATCTTTTCAATATCTGTTCTTTTCATAAAAATACACTACCTTTCTGGCTATATAGCCATATATGCCTTCACCTTGCTTTTAATAAGCAAGGCGGGTGTATATTAATTTAATATTCTTCCCTTGGTGCCTGGCTTTCGCAATAAACGCACCTATATATTTTCTTTTCCCTGTCAACCAAGCGAAATTCATGGGTAAGCTCCTGTTCACAAGAAGTTATACAACGAGGATTTTTGCACTTAATAAGGCCTGTTACCTTTTCAGGCAGCGACAAATGTTCCCTTTTTAACAGCTTTCCATCACTGATTATATTCACAGTAATTCCAGGGTCAATGTAGCCTAAAACAGCAAAATCTATATCTATTACTTTGCCTATTTTTATAATATCCTTTTTGCCCATTTTAACGCTATCAGCATTTTTTATCATTGCAATGGTGCAATCAAGGTCTCCAAGGCCTAAAATGTTGTAAATTTGAATGCCTTTGCCAGCTGTAATATGGTCAAGAACTATTCCATCCTTAATTTGAGCAATTATCATACTCTAACCTCCAAAAGCTTCATAATAAGGGCCATTCTCATATACTTTCCATTAAGCACCTGCTTAAAATAGCACGCTCTGTCATCATCATCTATAGCAACTGAAATTTCGTTCACACGGGGCAGCGGATGCATGATTGACATGTCCTTTTTCGCATTAAAGAGCTTATCCGGCGTTAGAATGTAGTTGTCTCTAAGCCTTAAATAATCGGCTTCATTAAAGAAACGTTCCTTTTGAACACGTGTCATATATAAAATATCTAACTTAGGAATGGCGTATTCTAAGCTTGTGACCTCTTCAAAGTGGATATTATTCTTTTCAAGTACATCTGTGATTATATATCTGGGAACTCTCAACTCATCCGGTGAAATCAAAATGAACTTGATATTTGAATAACGCGACATGGCACTGATGAGAGAATGAACCGTGCGGCCAAATTTCAGATCGCCGCATAAGCCAATGGTAAGCTCACCCAATTTGCCTTTTTCCCGATATATAGTTAACAAATCTGCCAGAGTTTGAGTTGGGTGGTTATGACCGCCATCTCCCGCGTTTATCACAGGCACACCGGCAGTTCTTGTGGCCACTAATGGAGCCCCCTCCTTTGGGTGACGCATGGCAATAATATCAGCGTAGCACCCCACAACTCTCACTGTGTCGGCAACGCTTTCACCCTTTGCAGCAGAGCTTGAATTAGCCTCGGAAAAGCCTATAACATTTCCTCCCAACTCATACATGGCAGATTCAAAGCTAAGCCTTGTTCTGGTGGAGGGTTCAAAGAAAAGTGTGGCTAGCTTCTTGCCTTTGCAGCATTCGGCATATTTCTCAGGAAATGCTATTATATCCAGCGCCGTTTTGATTAAATCATCAATTTCTTCAACTGAAAGCTCCATTATGTCTATTAGATTTCTCATTTTATTCACCCTTTATCCAACTCTCATCTGAAGGATTATTTCGAAATGCTATAAGACGCGCTACGTCGCCTTCTTTTATGTAACCCTCTTCAGCCGCAACCTCACTGAGTACATCAAAATTTGTTAGGGAAACATTTTTTACCTTTGCGTTTTCCAGGTTTTCAAGGCCTTTTTTCATTCCGTAGGTAAAAATACTCACAACGCCCAAAACCTGAGCATCTGCATCTCTTAACACATTCACCACTTCAATAACGCTTCCACCGGTTGAAATAAGGTCTTCCACAACCACAACCTTTTGGCCTTTTTCAAGCTTTCCTTCTATTTGGTTCTTTCTTCCGTGGTCCTTTGCGCCGCCCCTTACATAGCCCATAGGAAGTCCCATTATGTGGGCGCAAATGGCTGCATGAGCAATACCGGCGGTGGAAGTGCCCATTAAAACCTCTACTTCGGGGTAATTTTCTTTAATTAAGCTCGCAAGGCCATTTTCAACATGGTCTCGAACAGCTGGAGAAGTAAGTGTGAGCCTGTT
>CAVEWD010000114.1:0-3405 GCA_963619195.1 bacterium
CATGCCGCCATTGAAGGCACTGTCATTTTCACGGTTATACACACCGCCACCACAGCCCTCGGCATGGTTGTTGCGAATGACACCTCCATTTTGAATAATATAGTTGCCTCCCATATAAACGGCGCCGCCATCTTTTCCCGCTGTGTTGTGGTGCAGGCTTGAATTGTCGTTCATCACTAACGTCTGTTCCCAAGCATAAAGTGCACCGCCGTCTTCTGTTGCCTCATTATAAGACATTGAGGAGCTATCATGCATCGTAAGAATAGTATCATCTGCATCACCACCATTATTGGAGTCGCAGGCACCGCCCCTTTTTGCTTTATTATGTTCAAGAGATGTTGTGCCATAAAGATCCACTTTGGATATAGTATAATCCAGCGCGCCACCGTAGGTTGCCTCATTTTCAGCAATGATTGTGTTGGTGATTGTTGCGCCAAAATTTTTATTATTTCTCGACATATTCTCAAGAGATAGTCCGCCACCATATCTTGTTGCGGTGTTTTTTTGGATTTCTCCGCCAATGATAGTAACATTCCCACTGCCTGAAAAATAAATTCCGCCACCATTGCCACTGTAGGGGGCAGATGCCGCATTTCCAGTAACAGCACAGTTTTTCATTGTGAGGGTTATCATATCATCATAAACTGCCCCCCATTCTATTGCTGCGTAGATGCCTCCACCACTGTCGGCTGAGTTATTCTTAATGGCGCAATCCGTGAGGGATACAACGGCATTCTTTTCTATGTATATTGCCCCTCCGTAGCCTTTAGAGTAGAAATCGTTTTCAAAATATTCCCAATCTGTAAGATTTGTATTGTTATTCTGAATGGTAACATTTTCCATAACAAGGGTGGTATCTTCACTTACGAAAATTGCAGACCCCCACGAATCCAGATTTTTGCCGTCAATAAGAAGGTTACGTGCTGTAAGGGTGGTGTCGGTGGTTGTAATTCCGCCTGTTTCCTCCCCACCTGTCACACCTTGCTTCGTTGTAAGGAGTGCCCCTTTAAAGCCTTCGGGACGAATTAAACCAAAGGTGTTGCCATCCAAAACACAGTCGTAATCAATAATAACTGTGCCCTCCACGATTATGTCTGCACCGAGGATTACATTTTGTTTGTTTTTTACTGCTTTCGTAAGCTCGTTGTAGTTCATCACCATGCCTGCATAAACTGCAGCAAGAGTCAGGTTGGAATTCACCTCTTCCGTGGTGTCACTACCAACTGTGCTACCGTTCATTTTCCAGCATAAAAATCCGTCACCGTTATTTTTTCGATCAAGGCCAGCAACCTTGCCCAGAGGTGTGCCAATCTGCACGCTTTGTGTTGTGGAAGTGCCTTTGTCAATGAAGGTTACAGTGTATGTTCTATCGGAGAATACTGCGTAAAGTGTGGTATTCTCCACAATTTCGGAAATATTATCTACTCTTTCACCATTCTCAGTTTCCCAAAAGAGAAAATCATACCCGCCGGAATGGGTTGGGTTTTCAGGAAGAGTTTGTTCAGATATTGCCGCAGAAATTTCTTTATATGTTGCTCCCTCTGAAATGTAGGTAATGGTTACAATGATGGGAACAATTTCCACCTTTTCGGCTTTGGTTGCTTCCCAATCTGCCGGAATAGCCTTGTAGCCATCCGCAATGGTTAAGGTGGCAGACTCCTCATCTAAACAAATCGCTTCAACACCACCGCCTGTGAAGAAGGTGCCTCCCGAAAGGGTAAGATTGCTGTAGTTATCAATTGCAGAGTAATCAGCAGTCTCGCTTCCGTCGTTTCTTGCTTCAAAACTGCCGCCATAAATATTCATTACACCTTCATTACAAAGAACAGCGTAATCATGGGTTAAAAAGTTTCCGTCGTAAATATTCACTGTGGTTGGGGCAACACCCGATGTTGCATAATTTGAAATCGCACGATTGCTTGTGGATTCAAAGTTGCCCTCATAAATTGTGATGGCGCTGGTGCCATTGCTATCCACATAAAAACAGGCGTTATAAGCATTAATTGAGCCCTTTTTGAAAACCACTGTGCATCCCTTCAGGTCATCAAAGGCGTAGCTTTCCGCTGTGAATTTACCATCCTCTACGGTAATTGTGCAATCTGAAGCTTCATCAATAGTGCAGTAGCTATCGAAGGTGCCACCATTGAAGGTTATGCTGGCATTTTCTGCAGAATCACTGATGTCGCCGTCGCAGGTGTATGTTCCACCGTTTATTGTTAAGCTGCCGCCTGTTATATATCCAAAGAAATCATCACAGCTTACTTCACAGTTTGTAACGATAACTGTGCTGTTTTCTGCATCATAAATAAATTCCGACCCGCAGGTGATTGTGGCGTTTGATACCGTAACACTGCTATTTTCATAGGAATACTCCACAACATATTCCACATCGAGCCTTCCGTCACAAATTTCCACAGTGCCATAGTTGTAATACACAAGGTAATAAGCTTTGATGCCGGCCTCTCCAGTGGACTTCACAATAAGGCTTCCGCGGTTTTCAGTGATGAAGTCACCAAGATAGCCGATGCCAAAGCTTCCCGTTTCAACTTGAGCGTTCACAAGGGTAAGTTTGCCGGTGGTTGCAATATAAATAAATTTTTCATTTGCATTTTCTCCACCTGCTGTGCGAAGGGTGTAGCCTCCAAAGTCCAGGGTGATATTCCCTGCAATCGTAAGGGTGCCGAAGCCTTCGTCATTCACGTCGTAGGTGATATCTGCCCCCATAACAATCACATCGCCATCTGTTGCATTTACCACGGCATTGCGAAGATCCTCTGCTGTTGTGACAACAATGCTATTTTTAGAATTATCTTCCTCAGAGGCTGCAGCTGAAAATGTTGGCATTATGCTGAAAATCATAGCAAATGCAAGCAAAGCCGCAAGCAATTTTTTTCCTTTCATAATTTAATATTTCTCCTCTCTATATTTACATTAAAATAGTCATACAATTAAGCAACCATCATTTTATCAATTTCATACCAACACAGAACCCACGAAATCGACCTTTTTATAAATCCTATGAAATTTTTTAAAAAAACTTTAATCATCCGGCTACCGCAGCCTGATTTATCAGCCTTTGCAGACTGATTCCACCAAGACTTTCTGTCAGTTGCCTCTCAGCCAATGCGAATTCGTTCTTGCCGCAAGCATATAACTCCGTGGAGTGATCAAAGACGGCAAACATATCGGCCGTTCCCTCTATTGCCTGCACAACATCGAGAAGGGTATTGTTCT
Source organism: bacterium (assembly GCA_963619195.1). Classification (GTDB taxonomy): domain Bacteria; phylum Bacillota; class Clostridia; order Eubacteriales; family Anaerofustaceae; genus RUG14186. The sequence goes on from CAVEWD010000114.1 coordinate 3,235, forward strand.
GAATATTTTCTCCTGCAAAATAAAGTGACTGGCTACCTGTTTTGTTTTCCCTTAAAATTTCTGCTTTCACCAGCTTTGAACACAATCTGGCTGCAATTGTTTGCGGCACTGATGCGTGTCTGCTTAAATCGGAAATTGTCATTCCGCTTTTGCCCGCATATTGGACTGCGC
>CAVEWD010000115.1:0-3364 GCA_963619195.1 bacterium
GACGGGCTTTCATCTCGGATACAAGTAACCGAGAATTCCCGCCCGACTACTTAAACCAGCAAATATAATTATTTTATATGCGGTGTTAATGGCGGCTTTTAAACAAAAAGAGGAAACCCTTTTAAGATTCCCTCTAAAAAATTCATATTTGAAAGCTAAACTATTTGAGTTCGCACTTTCCGCCTGCTTCAGCAATCTTAGCAACGATAGCATCAGCTTCTTCCTTGGAGATAGCTTCCTTGATTTTGCCAGGAACGTTATCAACAAGCTCTTTAGCTTCCTTAAGTGGGAGACCTGTAGCTTCTCTAACAGCCTTAACAACCTTAAGCTTTTCAGCGCCAGCATCAACGATAACAACGTCGAATTCTGTTTTTTCTTCTTCAGCTGCTGCTGCAGGAGCTGCTCCAGCCATAACTACTGGTGCGCTTGCGCTTACTCCAAATTCTTCTTCCATAGCCTTAACGAGTTCGCTGAGTTCGAGAACTGTCATGCCTTTGATTTCTTCAATGATCTTATCAAATTTTTCGCTCATTTTAATTATCCTTTCAATTAATAAAACTTCTAACTAAGCAGTTTGCTCTTCTTTTTGCTTTCTGATTGCATCAAGAGCATAAACAAGGTTGGCAATAGGTGCATTGATGCTTCCCAATAATCTTGAGAGCATAACGTCCTTAGATGGCAACTGTGCAATTTGTGCAATTTCTTCTTTGCTTGTAACCTTTTTGTCGATAACGCCGCCCTTGAAAGCCAAGGTGTTGAGTTTATTGTCGGTTACATAGTCATAGATAAGTTTTGCGGGAGCCACAGCATCCTCATTGCAGAATGCAACAGCTGTGATGCCTTCAAACACGTCTGAAAGCTCTTCATATCCGCTTTCCTTTGCAGCGAAACGCATGAAGGTGTTTTTGTAAACCTTGTAGTCAATACCTGCTTCACGTGCTTTGCTTCTTAAATTCGTGGCATGTTCAACGGTGAGTCCCTGATAGTCCACCAGCACGAAGGACTGAGCGTTCTTCATTTTTTCGGTGATTTCGCTAACTATCTCTTTTTTCTGGTTAAGAATTTTTTCCGATGACAACTTGCTACCTCCTTATTAAATTTATAGAGTAACAGCCGCATATAAAAGGACTCTTTGCGCGAGGTAAAGAGTCCGAAATTTCTTTGAGTGCATTTACCTCGACAGGATATTTAAGCATAAAGCGCCTGTTGTCTTTGGCTGTTATTCACTTAACAGTATGCATTGTAGCACATTATAGCTAAAATGCAAATATATTTATTAAAGTTTAGAAACGTTGAGTCTGATTCCTGGGCTCATTGTGCTGGCAAGAGTAACACTCTTGAAGTACTGTCCCTTAGCAGCTGATGGTTTAGCCTTCTTGATAACATCCACCAAAGCATTGATGTTTTCCAAAAGCTTATCTTCTTCGAAGCTTGCCTTTCCAACTGGGCAGTGAATGATGTTGGTTTTATCCAAACGGTATTCAACCTTACCAGCCTTAGCTTCAGTAACAGCCTTTGCAACATCCATTGTTACAGAACCAGTCTTTGGGTTTGGCATAAGGCCACGAGGACCTAAGATTTTACCAAGACGTCCAACAACGCCCATCATATCAGGTGTTGCAATAACTGCATCGAAATCAAGCCAGCCTTGCTTTTGAATTTTTTCCATCATGTCCTCAGCACCAACGAATTCTGCTCCTGCTGCTGTTGCTTCTTCAGCCTTGGGGCCTCTTGCAAACACCAAAACTCTTGTCTGACGGCCTGTGCCGTTTGGAAGCACGATAGCGCCTCTAACCTGCTGGTCTGCGTGACGTGAGTCAACACCCAATTTCACATGAAGCTCAATTGTTTCATCAAATTTTGATGTGGCCATTTTCTTCACAAGTGCAACTGCTTCGTCAAATTCGTAGTACTTGCCCTTTTCAAGCATTTCTTTTTTTGCTTTGTAATTTTTGGTTTTATTCATATTAACCTTTCTGTGGTATTACGCCTCCCACAATAACGGCGTTTTTAACTAATTAATTTATAAACTATTCTCCAATGAGAACGCCCATACTTCTGGCTGTGCCTTCGATCATGCTCATAGCTGCTTCAATAGAAGCTGCGTTGAGATCCTTCATTTTGAGCTCAGCAATTTCCTTAACCTGAGCCTTTGTGAGAGTGCCCACTTTGTCTTTATTTGGCTTTCCTGAAGCACTTTCGAGGCCAAGAGCCTTTTTAATGAGAACTGCTGCAGGAGGAGTTTTTGTGATGAAGGTGAAGGTTTGGTCTTGATAAACTGTGATAACAACAGGAATAATAAGACCAGCCTGCTTTTCAGTTCTTGCGTTGTATTCCTTGCAGAACTGCATGATGTTTACGCTGTGCTGTCCAAGTGCAGGACCCACAGGAGGTGCTGGTGTTGCTTTACCAGCAGGTATCTGTAATTTTATAATTCCGACAACTTTCTTTGCCATTTTATTTTTTTCCTCCGAAAATCTATAATGCTATTTTTTTAACCTGCGAGAAATCCAATTCCACCGGAGTTTCTCTTCCAAACATAGAGATGTTTACTTTAACTTTGCCTTTTTCCATATTTATTTCTTCAACTGTGCCGTCAAAGCCGTCGAAGGGGCCACCCGAAACCGTAACAGCCTCGCCAACTTTCACATCTATGACGATTTGCTGCTTTGTTGTTTTAATGCCCAAATTTTCAAGCTCGGTTTCCGTGAGGGGCACAGGCTTACTGGCTGGACCCACAAAGCCCGTAACACCCCTGGTGTTTCTAACAACATACCAAGACTCGTCTGTCATGAACATCTTCACCAGAACATAGCCGGGGAATATTTTTTTTGAAACCGTCTTACGCACGCCGCTTTTGGTTTCCTCCACGTCATGCATAGGCACCACCACCTCAAGGATTACATCCTCCATGTCGCGGCTTTGAACGGTTGCTTCAATGTTTGCTTTGACTTTATTTTCGTATCCGGAATAAGTATGAGCCACGTACCATTTTGCGCCGTTTGCATCACTCATATTTCCACCTCTTATACCAAATTGTAAAGTAAGTTAGTAATGAGTGAGAACAGTGCATCAAAGGCATAAACAAGCACTGCGGTAATAGCCACAATAACAACCACAACCCATGTGCTCTTAAAAAGCTCCTTGCGAGTTGGCCATGAAACCTTTTTAAGCTCCTTATAGCTCTCTGCAAAATAATTTCCTAAAGCGCCGAACAGCCTCTTTTTCTTCTTCGGAGCATCTTTCTTTGCGTTATTTGCCATTGTATCCTCCTTAGAAATTATTTTGTTTCTTTATGAAGAGTATGTTTCTTGCAGAACTTGCAATATTTCATCATTTCGATACGATCAGGATCGTTTTTCTT